>CAKMOP010000167.1 GCA_927910985.1 uncultured Porphyromonas sp.
CTACGAGGAAATACGTGAGTATGTCCGACAGATAGCCCCAGGACGTGAAGACATCGTCCGTCTCTATACGGGCAACCTCCCCATCTTCGATGAGAAGAACGTCACCAAGCAGATCAAGTCATCCTTTGGGCGTACTGTCACCTGCAAGAGCGGTGCTTATCTGATCATCGAGCAGACCGAGGCCATGTACGTCGTGGATGTCAACAGTGGTAATCGCTCTCGCAAGAGCACCGAGCAGGAAGGTACGGCGATCGACGTCAATCTCATTGCCGCCGAAGAGCTTGCCCGCCAGCTCCGTCTCCGTGATATGGGAGGCATCATCGTCGTCGACTTCATCGACATGCACGACCAGAAGAATAGACAGCTCCTCTACGAGCACATGGTCAAGCTGATGGAGAGCGACCGCACACGCCACAACATCCTGCCGCTGAGCAAATTTGGAGTGATGCAGATCACCCGCCAGCGCGTGCGCCCTGCCACCCAGATCAACACGGATGAGACGTGCCCCACTTGCCTCGGGACAGGGAAGATGAAGTCTTCCATCCTCTTCACCGACCAGCTCGAAGAAAAGCTCCGTGACTTAGCTCCACGCTTAGACACCTCCTACATCAATGTCCACGTACATCCCTACGTGGCTGCCTACCTCAACAAGGGTTTTCTCGTATCCATCGCACGCCGCTGGAAGCTCCAGATAGCACGCGGGATACGCGTCACCCCGAATCAGAGCCTCGGCTTCCTCGACTATAAGTTTGTAGACAAGGAAGGCAACGAAATAGAGGCCCTCGAAGAATAACCTACGACAAAGCCCGTAGAAGAACCCAACCCTATCCCAGCGATAGCAATCAGGGTATCTTCTACGGGCTTTATCCTTACCGAGAGCAAGACCCGAGACGATGAATGCCTATCCTTCCAAGCTCGTCGAGCGAGCCGTAGAGCAGCTTTCTACTCTTCCCGGAGTAGGGCGCAAGACCGCTCTGCGTCTGGCACTGCATCTGCTCTCACGCCCCACAATTGACACCCACACCTTCGCTGATGCACTCGTCGAGATGCGCGATGGCATCGTCTACTGCAGGCAATGTCACAACATCAGTGACACCGAACTCTGTCCCATCTGTTCCAGTCCAAGTAGAGACAGCTCTACGGTCTGTGTCGTCCAGCACGTGGGCGATGTGATGGCTATTGAGAACACAGGGCAGTACCGTGGTGTGTACCACGTACTCGGTGGTGTCATCTCTCCTATTGACGGCATCGGTCCCGACGACCTCAAGATACCTGAACTCATCGAGCGCGTCCGCAGTGGGGCTGTCCGTGAGGTCATCTTGGCTCTGGGCACCACGATGGAAGGGGATACGACCAACTTCTTCATCTACCGCAGCCTCTCCGGTCTCGAGGTGCGTCTCTCGGTCATCGCACGTGGAGTCGCTATCGGTGACGAGATCGAGTATGCCGATGAAGTGACACTCGGTCGCTCGATACTCACCCGAACAGACTTTGATCAGTCGCTGAGCTTCTGACCTATGCGTACGCAGGCTATCGGCATCGCTGGCGAGCACATACAGCTCCGCGCCCTCTCCCAAGAGGACCTTCCTCAGCTCCTTCGCTGGGAGAATGATCCTAGGGGCTGGTATTCCAATGGCACCATCAATCCCCTCTCTCCCGATTTCATCCAGCGCTACATCACCGCCTCGACCGTACACATCCTCGAGAGTGGCACGATGAGCCTCATCATCGAAGACCTCGAGACACGCACGGCACTCGGGCATCTCGTCTTCTACGACTATACTCCGATTCACCGCCGTCTGGCACTCGGTATCTACATCGACCAGGCTGCACGCCACGAAGGGATAGCCACCGAAGCTCTGCGGTTAGCTCTACGCTACGCTTTCGATAAGCTCCGCTGCGAGCAAGTCTATGCAGAAGTTTTAGCCTCCAACGAAGCATCCCAGCATATGCTCCGAAGTCTTGGCTTTGAGCATACGGCAACCCTTCCCCGCTGGCACTGGCACGACACCCACTACGAGGACCTCTATTACTATCAGATATGGCATCCATAGCCGCAGAGATTCAGCGACTACGAGAGGAAATAGAGGCACACAACTACGCCTACTACATCCTCTCTGCTCCCACCATCTCGGACTACGACTTCGACCAGCTCCTCAAGCAACTGGAGCAGCTGGAGGCAGAGCACCCCGACCTCATCACCCCCGACTCACCCACACAGCGTGTAGGTAACGACCGCACAGAGGGCTTCGCACAAGTAGCACACCGCTACCCGATGCTCTCCTTAGGCAATACCTACAGCTATGACGACGTGCGGGAGTTCTACGAGCGTGTCGCTAAAGACTTAGGAGGCAAGCCCTTCACCATCATTGCCGAGCTGAAGTACGATGGGCTCTCCATCTCGCTTACCTATGAGCAGGGGAAGTTAGCCCGTGCCGTCACACGTGGCGATGGACAAATGGGCGATGATGTAACAGCCAACGTCCGCACCATTCGCTCCATTCCGCTCCGTCTCCGTGGCACAAATTACCCTGACATCGTGGAGGTACGTGGGGAGATTCTCCTCCCTTTTATCGAGTTCGATCGACTGAATGCAGAGCGTCATCGTGCTAGCCTCCCCCTCTTTGCTAACCCTCGCAATGCCGCCAGTGGGACGCTTAAGCAGCTGGATCCAGCAGTCGTCGCTGAGCGACGTCTCGATGCCTACCTCTATTATCTCCCTGGACAGCCTGATCTACCCGACAGCCACTACGAGCGTCTGCAACTCTGCCGTAGCTGGGGGCTAAAAGTGTCAGAAGCGACACGCCGCTGTGAGACTTTAGAGGAAGTCCTATCCTTCCTCGACTACTGGGAGGAGCACGTGCCAATGCTCCCGTGGCGACCGATGGCGTAGTGCTCAAGGTCGACTCTATCACCGAGCAGGAAGAACTTGGATACACGGCCAAGACCCCACGCTGGGCGATTGCCTACAAGTACCAAGCCGAGCAAGCGAAGACACGGCTTATCTCCGTAGACTTCCAAGTCGGGCGCACTGGTGCTGTGACGCCTGTGGCGAACCTCGATGCCGTCTCCCTCTCGGGGACTACCGTGCGCCGTGCTTCACTCCACAATGCCGATTTCATCGAAGCCTTTGACCTCCATATCGATGACCAAGTCCTCGTGGAGAAGGGCGGAGAGATCATCCCGAAGATTGTCGGGGTCGTCACCGAAAGAACGTCACTCTGATGCTCAGGCGGTGACCTTCCCCAGCCATTGTCCTGCCTGTGGCTCGCTCTTGGAGCGTAATGAAGGAGAAGCGGCCTACTACTGCACCAACCAAGCCACTTGCCCCCCACAGCAGACAGCACGTATCGAGCACTTTGCTGGGCGCAAAGCTGCCGACATCCGTCTTGGTGCAGAAAACCATCGACCTTCTCTTCACGCACGGCCTTGTACATAGTATCGCCGACCTTTACCGCCTGACCCAAGAGCAGTTGCTGCAGCTACCAGGCTTCAAGGAGCGCAGTGCGACACGCCTCCTCGAGAGCATCGAGGCTTCGAAAGCCCGTCCCTTCCGTGCCCTCCTCTTCGGGCTCGGCATCCGCTTCGTAGGAGAAACTGTGGCCAAGACTCTGGTCCAACGCTATGCCGATATAGAGGAGCTTAGCATAGCGACCTACGAAGAGCTCACTGCCATCCCAGACATCGGGGCAGTCATCGCCGAGAGTCTCGTGCACTACTTCGCTTCCGAAGAGAATAGAGCCTTCATCACCGAGCTCCAGCAGTTAGGTCTTCCCCTGCGCCGCCTTCCCGAAGAAGAGCCCCTCCCCACTCAGGAGCATTCAGCTATTTCGGGCAAATCCTTTGTCATCAGTGGCGTCTTCACCCACCATTCGCGCGATGAGTACAAGTCGCTCATCGAAGGACTGGGAGGTAAGATTGCCTCCTCAATATCGAGTAAGACCAACTATGTCTTAGCAGGAGCCAATATGGGACCAGCTAAGCTCGCCAAGGCCACCGACCTCGGCATCACTATACTCTCTGAGGACGAACTACTCAGCCTCATCGCCCCACAAGAGGACGGTACGGCTTCCCCCACCACGGAGGAAAGCGACCTATCTTCCCTCCCGCTCTTCTCTCATCCAGACTAATTCACCCCCACGACGATTACGAAATCATCTTAGCTTTTAGCAATGGACATTATCTTTATCTGTATCCTTGCATTCTTGATTATCCTCGCCTGCTTCGATCTCGTAGCAGGGGTAAGCAACGATGCGGTGAACTTCCTCAACTCTGCCATTGGGGCCAAGGCAGCCCCCTTCAAGGTCATCCTCAGTGTCGCAGCTGTGGGGTTTCCTCGGAGCCTCCTGTAATGGGTATGGATGTAGCGCGCAATGGGATATACAATCCGGCCTACTTCACCTTCCAAGAGGTGATGACCATCTGTCTGGCGGCGGTAGTCACGGACATCATCTTAATTAACATCTTCAACACCTTAGGGCTACCGACCTCGACGACCGTCTCCATGGTCTTTGAGCTCCTCGGAGCAGCCTTCTGTATGGCGATGCTCAAGGGCTTTGACGACCCCAATCTGCAGGTGCTGCAGATGCTGAATACCTCCAAGGCACTGCAGGTCATCATCGCTATCTTCCTCTCGGTGGCCGTTGCCTTCTTCTTCGGCTCGGTGGTACAGTGGATCACGCGCGTGCTCTTCTCCTTCAACTACAAGAAGACGCTCCCCTACTTAGCAGGGATCTTCGGGGGGATTGCGCTGACCTCCATCGTCTACTTCATGCTCATCAAGGGGCTGCAGGAGTCGACGTTCGCCTACAAGGACTGGATCAATGAGCATACCTCGGAGCTGGTCATCGGCTGCCTCATAGGCTTATCCATCCTGATGCAGGTGCTGCACTGGTGCGGTGTGAACATCCTCAAGATCATCGTACTCTCGGGGACGCTTGCCCTCTCCTTAGCCTTTGCGGGCAATGACCTGGTGAACTTCATCGGCGTACCACTCTCGGGGCTCTCCGCCTACCAAGACTATATGGCTCACGGGAATGGTGCCTACGACACCTACTTGATGGCGGCTAACAACCTCCCAGCTAAGACTCCGTATATCTTCCTTCTGGGCTCGGGGATCATTATGACACTCGCACTTTTCTTCTCTAAGAGTGCGCAGAATGTCATCAAGACCTCGGTGAACCTCTCGCGCCAAGATGATGGAGAGGAGACTTTCGGCTCCTCGCGCATCGCACGTGGATTGGTACGTACCAGCAGCTCGATGGGCTCGCTCCTCGAGCGTTCGGTACCCAAGAAGGCCCGCGAATGGATCGATTCCCGCTTCAATAAGCAAGAGCTGACGATGGAACCTGGGGCTGCCTTTGACCTCGTGCGCGCCTCGGTGAACCTGGTCCTTGCGGGGCTACTCATCGCTTTAGGGACTTCCTTCAAGCTTCCGCTCTCCACGACTTACGTCACCTTCATGGTCGGTATGGGTTCGTCTCTGGCTGACCGCGCGTGGGGTCGTGAGAGTGCCGTAGGGCGTCTGACAGGGGTGATGTCCGTCATCGGAGGCTGGTTTGTCACCGCTGGTGCCGCCTTCATCATCGCTATCATCATCGCTACGATCATGCGCTACGGTGGCTTCATCGCTATGATTGCACTGATTGCCGTAGCCCTCTTCCTTCTCTTCAACAGCCATCTGATTCGTCGCAAGAAGGGTGATGCCGACGACGAGCTCTTCGTCGCTATCCTCAATGCAGAGGATGCTACCACGATGTGGAGCCTGCTCTCGGAACACGTACGTACGAACCAGACCACCCTCCTCGACCACGTCAGTCAGGACTATCTTGACCTGACCAATGGGCTCTTCAGCGAAGATTTGCGCCGTCTGAAGAAGACGATGCACCATCTCGATGAGCACAAGCGCTCCTTCAAGACGATGCGTCGCAAGGAAACCATCGGGCTGAGACGTATGGCCAGTGATGAGGATATGCTGGAGAAGAACATGTGGTTCCACCTCGGTGCCAATACCTGTCTGCAGATGATCTACGCCCTCGAGCGTGCCACGGAAGTCTCTGTCGAGCACGTCGACAACAACTACAACCCCATCCCTGAAGAGTACCGCAACGAGTTCGCCCCCATACGAGACCGCGTCATCGACTACATCGCACAGGTACACCAGCTCATCTCCAGCGAACGTATGGAGGATGCTAAGAAGGCGAAGAATATGGGTAAGGAGCTACGTGAGATCGTCAAGGATATGCGTAAGACCCAGATGAAGCGTGCCCACAAGAGCCGTCGCGAAGACTCCGAGCATCGATGGTCTACCTCAACATCCTGATCGAGACCAACGAGCTCCTCGGCAACCTCCGTCACTTGGTCGGCTACAGCCAAAACCTCCTCGACGAAGAGGCCGAAGGCTAAACATCCTCCCTGAGGCTCTAACAGTTTGCCTCACCTCTGTCGCATCTTTGACACTCCAACGACAATAGTCAAAGACGTATAATGCGTAGCGGGCTGACTTCCCTCTCAGCAAAGTCAGCCCGCTATTTGCTTGTCCCAAGAGCCGCCCTCTATCTTTTCACTCCTCTCCATCGTTCTCCTTCTGCAGCTAACACCCGAAGTGGGTAGGACGCTCCTATATTGGAGAGCGAGCGGAGCAATATAGCTTGGTTGTCTGAGCTATATTGCTTTACC
>CAKMOP010000168.1 GCA_927910985.1 uncultured Porphyromonas sp.
TCATCAGTCTCTCCCCAATAATCAAACTCCCCAGTTTTAAATCTAACATTTGGCTTAAGCTTATTTAATTCATCAAAAGGGTTATCAACAATCTCCTTGAGAACCTTCTTGGTCTTCTTAATAGCCTTACTCAGTTCTTGAGTTACTTCAGGAAGCTCTTTAATGATAGCTCCGCCACCGATCGCCACTACCACAGCATTACCAGTACCCCTGGTAAGTAAATGGCTTTTCTTCCCCAAATCAGCCTCCTTGTTTCCAATGCTTAGCCATTCTTCAACAGAGTTTCCAGTGGCAACTGATACAAGAACATTGCCCAGGATGGGGAAGAACTGCTTGGGGTTCTCGCCAATCTGCTCCTTGATATCAAGGAACTGTTGCCACAAATCCTTGCGAACTTGTTCATCGACGGCTATATCCCAGGCAAGGACACCAAGACTTGTGAGGTCGGTTACCTTCTGCGCGACCACTTCTGTGGCCCCTGTGACTATACCTGGAGCATGTATGACGACCTTATCCTTCTCGCTTGAACGGTATATCTTCTCGGGTAACTCCGAGGTTTTGAGTAATGTTTTGGCAGCATCATAGCCCTCTGCGACAAACCGCATATATGCGGCATTATTATCCAAACGGAAAGCGTTGCCATCGGCAAAAAATTGGCTATTGGCATTAAGGTCAATCCCCCGCTTGGCAGGACTATCTTGGAAATCCCTAACCTGATGTTGCTTTAGATAAGCATTACTCTTCTCAAGGATATGCTGAGCAACCTTTACAAGATCAGCCCTTTTGCCTAGGGCTAGCTGGAGCCTAGTGCTAATACCAAAAGCTTGGAACTGAATAATACCATCGGTGTCTGTTGCCAAACGAACATACTCCTCAGCATCCCCCGGCCAAGTGCCTTGGGTGATGGTCTTATCAGACAAAGGCTGATCTATCTCCTCAAGCTCAGACTTCGGGTTTAGCCTGTAAACTCTATTCCCTAGAGCAAAGTCTATCTTTCGCCCAAAGAGGGAGCTTGCCTGCCTAAGTAGTTCCTGAACCTCGCTCAGCGAGATGCTCCCCCGATCCGATGAACGGCAAGCTTGTATATCTTGCCTAAACTGCCCTAGATACTGGGTGATAGAGCTAAAATCTTTCAGCTTACAAATATTAGGGTAGTTCTGCACATCAGCCTCACAATAGCGTAGATTATTTGCCTCGTCGAAGTGGAGAAGCAAAAGATCGGATTCACTCTTGATGATTCTCTCAAGTAGCTCCCTGCTGGCTGTGGACTTTTCTACATTGAGCTTAACCGCTGTGCTGTCAGACGACAGAATGCCGTAAAGATAGGTTTTGCTCTGGCTAACGATATATGGTTCTGCCATTACCCCCTTGATAACGACAGCATCCGCGAGACGTACAGTAGGCTTCTTCACAGAGCGATACTGCGAACATCTTAGGCGTAAACCAATATGACCACGCCCAAGTTTTTTAAGTGCACCCTCTAGTTGCTGTAAAGCGAGAAGGTCCTCAGTGCTATTTTTTAGCTGTCCCTCCTTATCTCTGTCTAGTGCTGTGAATGGAGCTGGATTAGAGATGATATTCCACTGGAATGCGGCGAGCTGAACAGCCTCGCTCCCCTCCGTGTAGTCCATGAGGTTCGCAGTTTCATCCTGTGACTGCTTACCTCCGTACTCATCGTCGAAGCTATGTTGGAGCGTGAAGAGGCCATGACCCAGTTCGTGGGCTAGGGTACGGGCAAGGCTTTCCCCATTGGGGCTATTGCCTGTAAAGATGTAGCCGAAACGACTCTTGCGAGGCATTAAGCCCTCTACATCCTCGAGCTTCGATGACTTGCTTAGCTCTGAGCTAAGCACAAAGACACAGACCTCATCCTTGCCGAGTGGGTGTTGCTCTTCGTAGCTGTCACGGAGCTTCTTAAGGTCTTGCCTGATATGCCCGTTCGATAGCTCTGCTTGGAAACTATCCGTCTCGGAGAGCCTAAACTCTACCCCTACTTGCTGGTAGATTTTATTGAGGTGCTGACTTAGCTCTGAGACATCGCCCACACGCTGCCCATTCACAGATACGAGACGCACACGATAGCTTTGCTTCGGATAGCTTACGACTCGGAGCTTACCGATGACCTGCCCCTCATAGATCGCATAGACATCATAGCTACTCTGGGCATCCGTCCCCAGTAGCTTGAGACTCCAGGTCTTGCTCTCTTCGTGGAGCTCTGCAGGCAGTGCAGGACTATTAGGAGACGTAGCAAAGCGAACACGCCTCAGGTCAATGGCCTTCTTCCCTTCGTAGCGTGCCGCGACGACATCCTGCTCTCCCGTAGGGATGAGCTTCCAGGGAGCTATATAGTTCTTAGCAAAAGGCTTGTAGTATTCGTCCAGCTTGACGGAGCGCTGGTACCAGGACTCAGTGCCGCTGTCAAAGGCATAGCGTGCCTGCGCTGATGGCTCAAAGCGAACCGTACCGACATCATGAGCTAAACGGCTCGCATCAAAAGAGCCAATCTTATCTACACGCTCTACCTTAATGCCTTGCTTCGTGCCTACACGTCCCTCCGAGGATGAGGTACTTGATCCTCTGCTGCTACTCACCTCAGACGCTCGTGGGCTAGCTGATAGCTATCGCCTTA
>CAKMOP010000169.1 GCA_927910985.1 uncultured Porphyromonas sp.
GGTCATCGGCGATCTGTAGGTAGAGCTCACGGGTGGGGCACAGGACGAGGGCACGTGGTGTAGCCACCCCATCGTTGGGCTGGACTTGGAGGCTACGCTCGACGTTCTGCAGGAGTGGTAAACCAAAGGCTGCCGTCTTCCCTGTCCCTGTCTGAGCCAGAGCGATGAGGTCAATGGGAGCCCCTAAGAGGTAGGGAATCACAGCCTCCTGTACGGGCATAGGCTGTTCATATCCAAGCTCACGAACGGCTTGGCAGATAGGGGAGCTTACCCCTAATTCTTCGAATGTCATCTAATGAACTGATAAATAAGCATCCGTCGCCCGAGTCGGGGCGTGGCGGACGTTGTGGGCGTATGCGCTACGTGAAGTCCATCAGCCTGACCTCGAGGAGAGCATACTTTAGTAAAGGAAAAGAGCAGAAATCCCATCGGAATGCTTCCAGCTCTCCCGAGCTGTGCGTGGGTGTCTGCTGTAGAAGTCTACTTCGCTGGAGTCTCTGGAGTGACGAGCTCACGGCTCTTGTCTCCGAGGTAGCCACCGTGGTGACGTAGCGAGTAGTCGTGGTAGGTGAAGCCAATGCGCTGCATCACGCTCACTACCAGGAGGTCTCCAAGCACCGTCATCACTGTCGTGCTCGTCGTCGGAGTCAGTCCTAAGGGGCATACCTCAGGAGGATTGCCCGTGGAAAGGGTGACATCGACCAGCTCTGAGAGGGGACTCTCATTATTGCCTGTGATGAGGATGAAGGGGAGGTGCGGATACATACGTCGCGTGAGAGCAACGAGCTCCAGAACCTCACGCGTCTTGCCCGAATTGCTGATCAAGAGCATCACATCGCCCTCGCAGACCATACCGAGGTCACCGTGCTGTGCTTCACTCGGGTGGAGGAAGTAGGCAGGGGTGCCAGTGGAACTGAAGGTCGTAGCGATGTTGTGGGCGATTTGTCCCGCCTTCCCCATCCCAGAGGTGATGAGCCGACCTCCACCCTGATGTACGCGACTGAGGATGAGGCTGATCGCCGCTTCGTAATCGTTGTCTTGGGGGATGGTACGTAGTGCTTCTATCTCCGCACTGAGGATCTCCGTGATGGTATATTGCTTGGACATATCGCTCGTGGCAAAACGTTTCTCTCCGACAAAGGTACGTCTTTCCGCTGAGAGGAGCTTGCCTTGACTGAATTAACTGCTCTCACTGACCCATATAGGACGGTGAGCAAACCTATATTGCTCGGCGTGTGAACCTATATTGCTCGCTTGGGTGACCAATATAGGTCGAGATGCGAACCTATATTGGTCGGAGTACCCCCCTTCTAATGCTGGTAGTATCTATGCCCATTGCCCGAGAGCCATTTGCTTAGTGGAGTAGTGCTCTCCTTCGGTGTAGGATGGTGTCTGATGCCGTGGTGCTGGAGAAGGTAGAGTGAAGTGGGGCCGCTTCTTGCCTTACGGGAGGAAAGAAAGTGTGGACTGTACGCCGGGGATAAGGTGGAGGTATATGGATATAGGTAGAGGAGATAGACGCGTGAGATGGCGTGGCAACGCTGTATCTCACCTGATCTAAGCGGGGAAATGTCACTCTCTTAGTCGTCGATGATGAGTTCGCTCCAGCTACTAACTAACGAGCAAAATACTTAGTGCTGTCGTGGAAATGCCTTATCTTTGCGTAAATTAGTCAAAGAAGTAAATATCAGAATCATCATATACGAATGAATATCTTAGAGCTGAGCGAACAGGAAATCTTCCGTCGTCGTAGTCTTGAGGAGCTCCGTGCTCTCGGTATCAATCCTTATCCAGCAGAAGAATATGTCGTCACGGCGTATGCACGTGAGATTCTCGATACGTTCGAAGATGATGCTCCCCGCCGTAGCGTGCGCGTCGCAGGTCGTGTGATGGGGCGTCGTATCATGGGTAAGGCTTCCTTCCTCGAGCTACAGGACTCCACGGGACGCATACAGATCTACATCACGCGTGACGAGATCTGTCCTGGAGAAGACAAAGCTCTATATAATAATGTAGTGAAGAAGCTGATGGATATCGGTGACTTCATCGGTATCGAAGGCGAAGTCTTCCGTACACAGATGGGGGAGATCTCGGTACACGCTTCTTCGCTGACCTTCCTCTCGAAGGCACTGCGTCCGCTCCCTGTTGTCAAGGAGAAGGATGGTCAGACCTTTGATAGCTTTACCGATCCAGAGCTTCGTTTCCGCCAGCGCTATGTCGACCTCGTCGTCAATAGCCACGTCAAGGATATCTTCCTCAAGCGCACGAAGATCTTCAATGCGATGCGCCAGTTCTTCAATGAGCGTGGCTACATCGAGGTCGATACGCCTGTACTGCAGCCCATCCCTGGTGGAGCCGCAGCGCGCCCCTTCATCACGCACCACAATGCTCTGGATATCCCGCTCTATCTGCGTATCGCCAACGAGCTCTATCTGAAGCGACTCATTGTCGGGGGCTTTGAAGGCGTGTACGAGTTCAGCCGTAACTTCCGCAACGAAGGGATGGACCGCACGCACAACCCCGAGTTCACCGCTATGGAGATCTATGTCTCTTACAAGGACTACAACTGGATGATGGACTTCACCGAGCGTATGCTGGAGTTCATCTGCCTCGAGGTCTTAGGCACGACGAAGGTGCGAGTAGGGGATCGTGAGATCGATTTCAAGGCTCCCTTCAAGCGCATCACGATGCTTGATGCTATCCGTGAGCACACGGGAATTGACATCAGCCAGATGGGCGAAGAAGAGCTGCGTGCTACCTGCAAGACGCTCGGTGTCGAAGTCGATGAGTCGATGGGTATCGGTAAGATGATCGATGAGATCTTTGGCGAGAAGTGCGAAGGCAGCTACATCCAGCCTACCTTCATCACCGACTATCCGAAGGAGATGTCCCCGCTGACGAAGGAGCACCGCTCTAACCCTCGGCTTACCGAGCGCTTTGAGCTGATGGTCAATGGTAAGGAGCTGGCTAATGCTTACTCCGAGCTGAATGACCCCATCGACCAGCGCGAACGCTTCGAGGAGCAGCTTCGCCTCTCGGAGAAGGGCGATGATGAAGCGATGTTCATCGATGCTGACTTCCTTCGTGCCCTCGAGTACGGTATGCCTCCCACCAGCGGTATGGGGATCGGGATGGATCGCCTTGTGATGCTCCTGACGGGTCAAGAGAGTATTCAGGAAGTGCTCTTCTTCCCTCAGATGCGCCCAGAGAAGGTCGCTCCTCGCGATAAGAAGGAAGTCTTCATCGCTGCTGGAATCCCCGAGGAGTGGGTGCCCGTCCTCCACAAGGCGGGCTATCTGACTCTGGAGGCTGTACGTGCCGAGGAGAAGCCCGGTCGTCTCCTGCAGCAGCTCCAAGACATTAAGAAAAAGTACCAGCTGGAGCTGGAGCCTCTGACGCTCGAGATCGTCACAGCTTGGACCACCATAGGAGGAGCACACTAATTCCTCTTACACTCACAAGTTACTTCCCATAAGGGGAGTGGCTAAGCAAGTACACGTATGCCCGAACAGACTTCCAGCTTCCCCGGTAGAGTAGGTATCCTCGGTGGCGGTAGCTGGGCTACAGCCCTGGCGAAGATTGTCCTCTCACGGCAGCCTAAACTCAATTGGCTACTGCGCACCTCCACGCACGTCAAGGACTTCAAGCGCCTCAGCCATAACCCTGGTTACCTGACGTCGGTGGCCTTCGATACGAGTCGTATCACCTTCTTCACTGACTCGGATGTCAATGACTTCTTTCGAGCCTGTGATACCGTCATCCTCGCGACTCCTTCGCCCTACATACGCTACTATCTCAAGCGTGTACGCAACTCGGTGATTCGCCCCAAGCTCATCATCAATGCGATTAAGGGGATGGTGCCCGAGGAGAACGTGCTCATCTCCGACTATCTGCAGGAGTACAAGGAGCTACGCCCAGGACAAATAGGGGTCATCGCAGGGCCTTGCCACGCCGAGGAGATCGCCAAAGACCGTATGTCCTACTTGACGGTCGGATGCTTTGATATGGCCAAGGCCAAGGTGCTGAGCGAAGAGCTCTTCAGCAATGACTACGTACACTGCGCCGTCAGTCGTGATGTCGTCGGTATTGAGTACGCTGCGGTGCTGAAGAATATCTATGCTATTGCAGCTGGTATCTGTCACGGGATGAACAAGGGTGATAACTTCCAGTCGGTGCTTATCTCCAATGCCATCGCTGAGATGAGCAACTTCGTCAGCACCGTCCACCTCGTCACTCGTATGTCACCGAATCAGTCTATCTCGGTGACCTCTTGGTCACTGCCTATTCAAGCTATAGTCGCAATCGCACCTTCGGGAACATGATCGGCAAGGGCTACAGTGTCCGTGCCGC
Organism: uncultured Porphyromonas sp.; assembly: GCA_927910985.1. Classification (GTDB taxonomy): domain Bacteria; phylum Bacteroidota; class Bacteroidia; order Bacteroidales; family Porphyromonadaceae; genus Porphyromonas. The sequence goes on from CAKMOP010000169.1 coordinate 4,351, forward strand.
TCAGATGGAGATGAATATGGTCGCTGAAGGTTACTACGGAGCTAAGTGCATCAATGAGATCAACCAGCGCTACCAGGTGACGATGCCTATCTGTAGCACCGTCTACAACATCCTCTACGAGGGTGCCCCCGTCGAAGAAAGCATCGAGCGCCTCTCGATGCTCTTCAAGTAGTATCGTATACTATGTCTACGCATCCCCATCGTATTCTGCTTAGCTTCGATATTGAGGAGTTTGATGTGCCACGTGAGCACGGAGTCGAGCTCCCTATGGAGGAGCAGGTGCGTATCTCCGTTGCAGGCTCCCACGCCCTCCTCGATGTGCTGAAGAAGAATCAGGTACATGCGACACTCTTCTTTACGGCGAACTTCGCACAGCACGCTCCCGAAATCATCCAGCGTATCCTCTCCGAAGGCCACGAGCTTGCTTCCCATGGCTATTATCATTGGACCTTCGAGCCCGCTGACTTGAAGAAGTCAAAGGACGCTCTCGAAGCTCTTGCTGGCGTCCGTGTCCGTGGCTATCGTCAAGCACGTATGATGCCGGTCCCCGAAGCGGAAATCTATAAGGCAGGCTACAGCTACAATACCTCTCTCAATCCTACCTTCATCCCTGGGCGCTACATGCATCTGAGTGCACCACGTACGCACTTTATGAAGGAGGGTGTACTGCAGATCCCAGCTTCGGTGACGCCTCTTATTCGCTTCCCGCTCTTCTGGCTCTCGTGTCACAACCTTCCCTTCGGACTCTATCGTTGGCTCTGTCGTCGTACGCTCCGTCATGATGGCTATCTGGTGACCTACTTCCATCCGTGGGAGTTCTACGAGCTGAATGAGCACCCCGAGCTGAACCTCCCCTTCATCGTGCGCAATAACTCTGGCCGTGCGATGGTCGATCGACTGGATCGCTGGATCAGTTACTTCAAGCAGGAGGGAGCTGAGTTCATCACCTATTCCGAGTTCACTGATTCTACAATAACTATCTAATTTCTTTTCTCTGTGAACATTAACAAGTCCGCTCTTACGCTGACGCTCATCGGATCTGTCGCATTGCTTGTCTCCGTCTTCGTACTCGCTGGCGGTCTGAAGGGCTTCCGTAGCAATTCGCCCAAGACGATCTCCGTCACGGGGAAGGCTGAGCGTAACTTCACCTCTGACCTTATTGTCTGGTCTGCGACCTTCACCTCTGAGTCAACAGATCTGCAGGATGCTTACTCCGAGCTTAAAGGAAGCAGCAGGCAGTAGCCTCTTACCTCAAGAGTAAGAGTATCCCCAGCGAAGCTATTGCTTACATCA
>CAKMOP010000170.1 GCA_927910985.1 uncultured Porphyromonas sp.
GTGCATCATCACGACCGACCAAGCTGGACGCCCTGACTTCTTCCCCCATAGATGAGCGCGTTGAGCGCATTGACTTAGGCCTCAACTACGACCAGTATGATGAGCTCCCTACGTGGAAGCGCTACTGGAAGACGTGGCGACTACGCTCGCTACATAAAGCACGCTTAGAAGAAGCTCTGAAGCAGCTCCGTGCGGACGTCACCGTGTCGGTCTGGCGTCACGAAGTGAGCTTCCTTCCAGACTTGAAGGATGGAAGTCGTAAGGTGCTCGAGCTACATTCAGCTAAGGACACAGCCGTGCTGATGTATCCCGTAGCCAGTAAGTTGAGACGACTCTTTGGTCATCTCCGAGTTGCATTGCAGGAGCGAGTAGCAGCTCGCTATGATCGCTTTGTCATTCTTACACACGAGGAGCAACCATTATGGAAGGGCTTTACTAATCTAAGTGTTATTCCTAATGCCCTCCCATTTAGACCTAAGCAGTTTGCAGATGTGTCTGCTAAGCGTCTCATTGCTGTGGGACGTATGGAGTATCAGAAGAACTTCCCCGAACTTCTGCGTATCTGGTCACGTATAGCATCAGATTTCCCCGACTGGATGCTCCATATTTATGGGGATGGCTGGATGCTCAACGGACTGAAGCAGCAGGCCGAAGAGCTGGGAATAGCTTCGCAGGTCACCTTCGAAGGGGCAGTGAGCGATATGGAGACTGCCTATGCGTCTTCCTCTATTTACTTGATGACCTCCCACTTTGAAGGGCTTCCGATGGTGCTTCTTGAGGCGCAGTCGATGGGGCTTCCTGCTGTCTCTTATACTTGCTCCAGTGGTCCTCGTGACATCATCACCGATGGCGAAGATGGGTTCTTAGTGCCTCTCTACGATGAGGCGACCTTTGCCGAACGCTTATCTACCTTGATGCGTGATGAAGCCCTCCGCACACGTATGGGTAAGGCTGCCGAAGTAGCTTCGCATCGCTACGACCTTGAGGTGATTATGCCGCAGTGGTTGAACCTCTTTAATTCCCTTAGCTCCGCCCCTCGATGAAGATCGTCTACCTGCTTAATAATACTTGGTTCCCTGGAGGGCAGACACGTGTGCTTGCCAATAAGGTTAATTATTGGGTGGAACACGGGCACGAAGTCTACATCTTGACGGCTGATCAGATCGGCTATCCCCCGTACTATCCTATCGATTCTCGGGTGAAGATGATTGACTTTGCTATCGGCTATATGGGTGCTGACCAGTTAGGTTTCTGGGAAAAGACTAAGAGGCTTTCCCGCTTCCTTGTGCAACACTACAAGCTACTTAGCCAGACGCTGAAGGAAATAGCTCCTGATATAGTGGTGTCGATGTACGGCAAAGAAGTCTATTTCCTGCCCTTCATAAAGGACGGGAGTGTGAAGGTCTTAGAAGCCCACGGTGCACGCTATACGTGGCTCTTCTCGCGCAAAGGACTATTGGGAAAGCTCCATAACTGGCTTGACCTTCTCTTCATTCGTCGCTTTGATCAGTTCGTCGTCTTGACGCAAGAGGACGTTCCTAACTGGCCAGTAAAGGGGAGGACGATCAATGTTCCCAATGGTAATACCTTCGAGCCACAAGAAGTAGCTACGCTTGATGTGCCTAAGGTCATTGCTGTGGGACGCTATGGGGAGCAGAAGAACTTTGAGAATTTGCTCCACGCTTGGGCTATTGTTCACCGCGTTCATCCCGAGTGGAAGCTGAAGATCTGTGGCCAAGGACTTGATCTCCTCGACCCTTGTGTTGACTCCTTGGATCTCCGAGATACGGTCATTCGCTACGAGTCGCGTGATATGGAGCGGGAGTATATGGATGCCTCGATCTGTGCGCTTAGTTCGCGCCACGAAGGGATGCCGATGTTCCTATTAGAGGCGATGGCCTGTGGCTTGCCCGTGGTGTCCTATGCCTGTGAATGCGGGCCCCGAGACTTGATCCTTGATGGTGAGACGGGCATTCTCATTGAGGAGAAGCAAGACTATAAGAAGCTCGCCGAGGGGCTCATCCGCCTAATCGGAGATGAAGAGCTTCGAAAGGAGATGGGAAGAAAGGCCAAGGAACGCTCCCACCTCTTCTCTCAAGAAGCAGTGATGCAGCGCTGGACAGAAGTCTTCACCCAGCTTATCAGTAAGAAGAAACAGAAGTAGTCGGAGATGCCTAAGCTCATACTTGTTCCTACTCCCGTGGGCAACCTCGAGGACATTACCCTGCGTGCCCTCAACGTCTTGAGGCGTGTACGTCTCATCTTGGCTGAGGATACGCGTACCTCAGGGCTACTTCTGCAGCACTACGATATCAAGTGCCCGATGCAGAGCTACCATAAGTATAACGAGCACCAAGCTCTTGAGCGCCTCTGCGAGCGTATCGAGGTGGAGGGAGAAGTTGCACTTATTACCGATGCGGGCACACCAGCAATCTCCGATCCTGGCTACCTCTTGGTGCGTGCTTGTATTGAGCGGGGAATTGAAGTCGAATGCCTCCCTGGAGCTACGGCCTTTGTCCCTGCCTTGGTCGTATCGGGCTTGCCCTCCGATCGCTTTGTGTTTGAGGGCTTTCTCCCCGTGAAAAAAGGACGACAGACCAAGCTCCAGGCGATCTCTGCTTCCGACTATACAACGATCTTATATGAGTCACCGCACCGCATCGTCAAGACGCTCGAGCAGCTCGCTGAGTATTTGGGGGCAGACACGCCCGTTGCTGCAGTCCGAGAGATCTCCAAGCTCTACGAAGAGGTCGTGCGAGGTAGTCTCACGGAAGTTATAGCACATTTCATCGCTCACGAGCCACGTGGGGAGTTCGTCCTCATCGTCGGTAAGAGTACAAAAAGTAATAGAGAACACGATACAACAGACCTCATCGATAGCTCCTCGGATGAAGACGAGCGACGCAAGATGAAGAGATCAAAAAAGTGGAATAAGTAAATCAATAACGTATGAAGAAAAGACTTGTCTTGGGTGCAGCGATGCTGCTTGCACTTGCTTCCTGTGGAAAGGGTTCTGGGGAATATCAGACCCTCAAGGAACAGTATGATTCGCTTGCCCTCATCAATCAGAACTATGAAGCTGAGCTTCACGAGACTGACTCCCTGGTGGCCAGTGTCCTGAACAACTTCCAGGAAATCTCCTCGGTCGAAGGGATGATCAACGTCAATCCCCGCAACGGAGAGATTCAGCGCTCCGAGCGTGATCGCATCAAGGACAATATGCTCCTGATCAACGATAAGCTCCGTGCCAGCAGTGAAGCACTCGATATGCTGACTCAAAAGCTTGAGGCCAGTGGCAAGGATAATAAGCGTCTGCACGGTACGATCGCAGCTCTCCGCAAGGAACTCGAGAACCAAAAGCAGCGCGTCTTAGCTCTCTCCCAGGAGCTGGAGCGTAAGAATCTGGCCATCGGTGTGCTCGACTCGATGCTCACTCAGCGTAATGGGGATGTCGATCGCCTGAATGTCGCTACGGCACAGCAGGCCGAA
>CAKMOP010000171.1 GCA_927910985.1 uncultured Porphyromonas sp.
GCGCAATAGACCTCACACCCTAAGATGGGCTTGAAGAGAGGCTTTGCTTCGGCTGCTTCGAGCTGGATACGGAGCTCACTTAGCTGCGCTTCCTCCTCACCACTTCGCTCCTCCTTGGCCTCAAGAGCCTTGATCTGCTTCTTCAGATTCTTGCGCTCACTCAGGAGTGGACCGTTCTTCTTGTTGACATAGTCAAAGAACTCTTTGATGCCGAACATTGCTCCGTGGTCGGTGAGGGCGATGCCTGGCATTCCGTCAGCGATGGCTTTGTCGACAAGGCCTTTGACGGAGGCTTGACCGTCGAGGAGGGAGAACTGAGAGTGTACGTGCAGGTGGACGAAGGGTTGCATATAGCTGTAAATGAGGGCGAATTGAGGACGTATATCCTTTGGGATGTGGTGCAAAGTTACCGCAAATAGCTTAGAAATCTACCCTTCGCGAACGGCTATATTTGGCAGGTGTAATCTACTTCGTACGGGGAATGATGCTCTTGCTTATAGAGGAGGTGGCTACCGACCTTTATAGCTTCGAGGGCAAAGCAATATTGCTCTGCGTATGAACCAATATTGCTTTGCCGACGAACCAATATTGCTCCGTGTGTGAAGCTATATTGCTTGGGATATGCACCACTATTGCTCCCTACAGCTTGCCGATGAGGGGCGGTTGGAATCTCTTCGGGAGGATGGGTGCGCTGAGAGGAGGAGGTAGTGAGCACCTCGGAAATCTTAGAGGGGAAGGTGCGAGGTGTCGGGGCTTATCTGCCCGTGGTGGGCTATAGCCAGCTTATGAAGGGTATAAAAGAAGTAGGTCACTCACGGGATACCTAAGGGTATCGATGAGTGACCTACACAAGGGGGAGCCACGAGTAGATTAAGTGAAAACTCCGAAAAACAGGATTTGAGTTCCTCACCCCCTTTGTAATCTACTCTGCTTGCCGAGGGCAAGGAGACTCGAGGAGTCTCGGTAGCACGCCATTGGAGTAGAGGGTTGTCTCGGTTTTCAACTTAGTACGATGAGTTTCCCAATCGACAACGTGGCTCTGTTCTTCTGTCTCTTCTACAAAGGTATGTATTTGTTCGCTTCTTGTCAAGAGGCTACTTCGTGTGCATCTCTGCTATAGCGAGGGAAGGAGACGACCGAGGTGAATGCCGTTGGAGCCCTTGACCAAAAGCAGGCTATTGGTAATGGGATGCTGCTCGATGTGGGTGATGAGCTCTTCGACATTGGGGAAGACGTGGTCAGAAGCTCCGAGCTCTTCGACCCAATGTGGCCCGCAGAGGTAGATCGTGAGCAGAGAAGAGCTGTGCGCCGTGAGTCGTGTGTAGAGCTCGTGATGTGCATCGTGGCTCGATGCTCCGAGTTCGTTCATATCCCCGAGGATGACGGTGCGTGGGCGATCCACTGGTGCGATGTGGAGGAAGTTGTCCAGAGCGGTGTGCATACTTGAGGGGTTCGCGTTGTAGGCATCAGCGATGATCTGATTGCCACGTGTGGAGGTGATGAGCTGCGAACGGCTGTTGCTGGGCGTGTAGTCGGCGAGTGCTTGGTCGATCTGCTCGGGTGCCACATCGAAGTACAGCCCGATGGTGATGGCTGCTAAGGCGTTGGCGAGGTTGTAGTCACCGACGAGCTTCGTCTGGATGGTGCGAGAAGAGATACCAAGCGTAGGACAGGACCACGAGAGGTGCAGGAAGAGCTGATCGCCCTGACTGGGCGTAGTTTGCCCCACGATGCGTGCTTCGGGGTCGGTGCCATAGTCGATGCGGTCAATGCCTTCACTCATCTCTTCCAAGACCTTATCCTCGGCACGGAAGAAGACGATGCCTTGACGCGCGCGTAGACTATCATAGAGTTCGCCCTTGGTGTGGCGTACCCCTTCGAGAGAGCCGAAGCCCTCGAGGTGCGCGCGTCCGATATTAGTGATGAGTCCGTAGTTGGGGAGTGCGATGTCGCACAGCTCGGCGATGTCTCCAGGCTTGCTCGCTCCCATCTCGATGAGTGCTAACTGGTGCTCGGAGGTGAGGCGCAGCAGGGTGAGCGGTACACCGATATGGTTGTTGAGGTTGCCTTCGGTGTAAAGAAGACGATACGTGGTGGAGAGGACAGCAGCGGTAAGCTCCTTCGTGGTCGTCTTGCCGTTGGTCCCGTAATCGCAATAACGGGAGTCCCTAACTGCTGGCGGTGGTGGCTCGCTAACTGCTGCAGTGCCTTGAGGCTGTCTTTGACGAGGAGGGTGCGCTCATCGATCAGAGCTTTTGGGTCGTCAATGACGGCATAGGCAGCCCCAGCCTCCAGGGCAGCACGAGCATATTGATTGCCATCGAAGCGCGCTCCACGTAGGGCGAAGAAGAGGCATCCAGCGGGGAGCTGGCGTGTGTCGGTGCTCACCGTGGGGTGGCTGAGGTAGATGGAGTAGAGGTCTTCTGTCGAGATCATAAGTCTTGTCGTGAGGTGTAGGGCGGGGGAGTGTCGCCCTACGATAAAGCTTTGTTGTCTGCAAGCAAAGGTACTACATACCCCTAAAATACGGTAGGAGTCGCCCCGCTTAGAGAGGGAGCCCGGGGCATCGTCTGTCGACGGGGGTAGATGAGCTTTGGAGCATCGGCGCAATGAAGAGGGGACGTCTCCCTTTCCAAAGGTGGAAAGTTGCCTTGCCTCAATTGGAGCGAGCCGCTTCCACGGATGGAATGTGGATGATTGAGCTGAGTGCACTGCTTACGGTGTAGCCTCTCTTATACGCTCTTCTCCGAAGGGTGGGCTTCCTCCTTCGAACTTTGCTCTGCGAGGCATTGCGCTGGCATGCCTATTTGTGCTGATCTCTAAGTCGCGATCTTCGCGTAGGGAAAATGTGCGGCCTAAGGTAATCCTACCTTGCTGAGAAGAAGGGAGATGAAAGCTTCTATTTCCTTAAAATATTTATTTAGTGAAGGGGGATTGAAATACGTATTCAGCGTAGTATTTATCTCTATCTTTGCCTCCGAGATTGTTAGGAACGGTTATGGATAGGAACTTGGGTTCACAGCCCCTCGCACCCTCAAATATCACTTCGTCTGTATGTCGCATCGCTTGCGATATGCATGAGTGGTTTGTAGCTATATATCTCATTTGGTCGATGTGCCGTACTCTATACCTATATAATAATGAAGTCCAGGAGCCGCGTGACGCCAGTTGTCCGCACTTCGGGGCTTTCTTTTTCTCCCCGCTATCGTTGCTACCCGCCTCGCGGGTGGCGATGTAGTCGGGTCATCGTCGCCTATTTTTTTAGTTTTAAATATGAGAAAGTACTATCTATCCTCATGATCCTCTTCCTTGCGGTCGCCACGGCGATGGCTCAGGGGAAGAGCATCCCGCGGGGTCGTGCTCGACGCCGCCAATCATGAGCCTGTGATCGGGGCTTCGGTCTTGGTCAAGGGCGTATCAGGTCA
>CAKMOP010000172.1 GCA_927910985.1 uncultured Porphyromonas sp.
ATGAACCAATCGACTTGAGCATCGATGCCGAACGTATTGTACGCGCGCAGCGAATAGTTCTGTAGTATCTCCATATAAATAGTATATCCCTACCCCATCGCTGGAGTAGGGATGTAGAGGATCTTAGTTAGCGTTCTCGAGCAACCACGCATCCTTGAAGTCAGGAGCGAAGCGAGCCTTAATAGCATCACGACTGGCAGCAGCCTCTTCGCGAGAATCGAAGCTGGAGACAATGACACGCAGCATCCCGACTTCATTAGTAGCGAGGACAGCATTGTAACCAGCCTTGACCATACGTTCCTGAGGTTGCGAGCGTTCGTGGGATTCTGGAAGCTACCGACAACGACGCTGAAGCGCTTCAGACGAGTAGCATCTTCACCTTGGTAAGTCGTCACGCGTTCCTTGCGAACGGTCACAGGAGCCGTAGCACGTTCAGAGACAGCAGGAGCTTCGTACTGTACGGCGGGCTTGGAAGCCTGCGTAGCTACCTCACGCTGCTTTGCTTGCTCATAGGCCTTACGATAAGCGCTCTTCTTCGCACCGCAGGAGCTAAGTGAAGCAACAGCAACGAGTGCCAAAGAAGCTAAGATGACTTTCTTCATAATTCTTATTCTATGATTATGGATATTATATTACGTATTACAAACCAATATCTACAAAGATAACAATTTGTTAGGACTGAGCAGAGGGACGACGTAGTACGAAATGGCGCACCAATCCCCAGACGTAGAGGAAGTCTTCGCGAGCGAAGAGGTAGACCAGGAGCATATAGGTGAGTCCAAGGATGGTCGATCCAACCGCCAGACGCCAAAAATCCGCCAACGCAGAGAACACATAGTAATCAAGACCCCAGAGTACTCCTCCCGCCACCGCGCTCATCAGCGCGAAGGGGAAAAGCTCACCCAACTGTTGCCCCAGCGGGAAATCAATGAAGCGTCCGGAATAGTGGCTGTTGATGAAGAGGTGAACCACCTGAGTGATCACAGCACTCCACAGGAGGCCATAGATACCGAAGAGCATACCGATGAAGGCTGCGGAAACAGCTACGAATCGACGGACAAACTCCAGCCGAAGATGCAAGTCGCTTCGCCCCTTAGCCTCAAGAAGGTTGATATTGTAAGAGTTGATCGGGAAGAGAATACCACAGATACATAGGATCTGAAAGTAAGGAGCCGCTGCCATCCACTTGTCACCATAGAAGAAATGGTAGAACGGATGAGCCAAGACGATAAGCGCTATCATTATCGGACAGGACAACTGAAAGAGCAGGCGCATCACGCGACGATAGCCTGCGCGCAACCGCTCCTTATTATTCTGGAAGCGCACAAGGACAGGGAAAGTCACCTTGTTAATTCGGATCAGCGAATGACCGAATACTGGGACTATGTAGAGTGCTCCAGCATTACCATAAAGTCCGAGTGTAGCTAGAGAGAAGAAGCGACCAATAATGATTGTCACCACATTATCACACAAAGCTGTGAGCATCTTTGCTGCTACCATTCGCGAGCCATAACCGAAGTGGAGCTTGAGACGCTCCATACTAAAGATAAGCTTCGGGCGCCAAGGTGAGGAGATCCAATAGCCAACACAGCGGACTACCGCTCCTGCTAATCCCATCCCCACCAAAGACCAATAGCTAAAGCCTAAGTAAGCCATCACCACCCCAGTGATCCCTGAAATAGCTCCCGTAGAGAACTGAATAATCATATCCTTACGGAACTGCATCTGCCGCCAACCAAGATCGCCTGCATACCACACAGAGAGCTGATCACCAAATTCAAGGAGGTAACACGGAGAACAGATACCAGGACTGGATTATGGAAATAATCTGCGACCCAAGGTGCTATGGCGAAGAGGATCAAGTAGAGCAGACTACTCATCCCTATATTATAGTAGAAGATCGTCGAGAGGTCGGTATCATCAACCTTCTCAGAGCGTACCAGCGAACTCCCAAAGCCTATGTCTGCCAGCTGCGATGAGATACTGAGGAAGATACCGAGTACGGCGACCGTACCGAAGTCTTCAGGCACCAGCAAGCGAGCCAAGGCAAGGTTCACTGCAAAGGTCGTGATGCGACCAATGATTTGCTGTATCGTAGACCAGCCAAAGCCCGAGACCGACTTAGCCTTGAGCTCGGCGACGTCATCGGTGAGTTGGCCTATAGCTTCCGACTCGGGGGGAGTAGGTATATGTTCGTCCATTAATAATGGGTGATTATTCTTCTGAATTAGGGGAAAGAGAATCTTCGGGAAGCAACGTCACACCGTAGAGCTGCTCCAATCGAGCACGAAGCTCTGCTACCCTTCCCTGTCGCTGCTCCAGCTCAAGATAGCACGAAGTAGCAAAGTCTTGCACGAGGATGCGTGACTCCGTCTCTTTCACGATCCGCATCACCGGTCCCATCAGCTCATAGCTAAAGGTCAGGCGCACCTTCTCTGTGAGGATACATTCCCGACGCGGTGCATCTGCAAGCGCTGCAAGAGTCGCTTCACGATAAGCCTCGATCAGCCCACTCGTCCCGAGCTTCACGCCCCCGAAATAGCGCACGACCAAGACGATGACCTCCGTCAGACCTTGCGAGACAAGGATGCCATGAATAGGCTTGCCCGCCGTCCCCGACGGCTCTCCATCATCATAGGTGCGGTAGGGCTCGCCCGTCGAACCTAAGCGATAGGCCCAACAGACGTGGCGTGCATCGTAGTAGCGAGCACGCACTTCGCGCACACGCTCCAGAGCCTCCTCCTCGGTAGTTACGGGATAGACGTAGGCAAGAAACTTACTCCGCTTCTCCGATACTCTCCTTCCGCAGGTGCGGCGAGCGTCCAATAGCTATCGTTCAGCTCTGTCGTCAGGCTCACTTAGACGAAGAGGTGAGAAGCATAGATATCGAGAGCCTTACGCGTAGCATCCAGACGCTCTGAGAGCTCGGAGCTGGCTGCCACCAAGGGCAGGCGCAGGCTGTTGCTGTCAATGAGACGCATCAGATAGAGCAGAGCCTTTATGCCCACAGGGTTACCCTCCTGGAAGAGCTGGGTATTGATGGCACGCATCTCCGTCTGGATCATATCCGCTTCGTTGATGCGCCCTTCCATAGCCAAGTGCGTCAGGTGAGAGAAGAGGCGAGGATAGGCATTCCCCACGACGGAGATCACCCCTTCGGCTCCATTTTGGATAAAGGGAACGGTAAGTGCATCATCACCCGACAGGACGACAAAGTCCTTGGGGAGTTCGCACGAAGTAATCTGCGCTGCCTGCTGCGGATAGCCCGAAGCCTCCTTAATACCGATAATATTATCAAAGTCACGCGCCAGACGCACAGCCGTATCGGGAGCCATATTCACCCCGACACGCCCTGGGACATTGTAGAGCACCAGAGGAAGGGGGCTTTCGGTAGCCAAGTGGGCAAAGTGGCGATACATTCCTTCCTGCGAAGGCTTGTTGTAGTAGGGTACGACCGAGAGCACCCCTGAGAGACCTCGCGTATCCAACTCACGAAGACGCTCACCGGTCTCACGGGTATTATTTCCCCCGAGACCGATCATCAGCGGACAGCGACCTGCCACCTGCTCGATGATATGCTCCGTGACACGCTGACGCTCCTGACGGGTAAGGCAAGGGGATTCACCTGTCGTCCCGTGGATGACGATGAAGTCCGTAGCCCCATCGCGGAGCAGATGTTCGAGGAGGCGTTCCAGACTCTTATAGTCGACCTCCTGGGCTTCGGTGAAGGGGGTAACGAGTGCCACCCCCATCCCGCGGAAGGGATGCTTACTCATAGCTTTTCGCTCTATGATGAATACGTGGGGAAGGGGAATCCCTTCACACAAAGTTAAGTATTTTACCTATCCTGCAGTATATCACGCCCCTGCAGCTGCCAGGAGATAGGCTCACACGAAGCACGAAAGGTCAGCTCCCGCACAAGGAAGTCCAGCAAGGAATGGCTATATTTGTCCAAAGAAGGTGCGCTGACACTCAGCCCCCTCCCCGACTAAGCACATATTCCTATGGAACGGATCATCCCCACGTCACTAACGAGACGGCTCGTCTGAGAGCTGTCGTCCTCGGGCTTCCCGACAGCCTGGGTCCCATCCCTACCCTTCAAGAGACCTACGACGCCAAGAGCTACGAAGCCGTGAGCCGAGGGGTCTTCCCCTCCGAATCCGATGTACGCCACGAGATGCAGTGCGTCCTCGAAGTCCTCGAGCGCTACGGTGTACGCACGCTACGCCCTGCTCCACTCACTGACTACAACCAGGTCTTCGCCCGCGATGTAGCCTTCACCATCGACGATACCCTCTTCATCTCCAACCTTATCCCCGACCGCGAGCGTGAGACCGAAGCATTCGCCAGCTCGATCTTCCCCCTGATAGACCCTGCACATATAGAGACGCTCCCCGAAGCCGTCCACACCGAGGGAGGAGACGTCCTCCTCTATGACGATATCCTCTTCGTTGGAGCATACTTTGGAGCGGACTACTCCAGCTTCAAGGCGGCGCGCACGAACCGCTACGCCATCGACTTCTTCCGTGAGCGGTTCCCTCATAAGCGCATCGTCCCCATCGAGCTACGCAAGCACGACCACGACCCAGCCCAGTCCGTCCTGCATTTAGACTGCGCCTTCCAGCCGGTGAGCCGTGGGCGTGCACTGATCTATCGAGAAGGCTTCCTGCACCAGCGTGACGTCGCCCTCGTGGAAGAGATCTTCGAGCAAGACAACCTCTTCGGCGTGACACCCGAAGAAGCTTACTATATGAGTACCAATGTGGTCTCCCTCTCGCCCGAAGCCCTCATCAGCGACCGCCACTTCACCCGACTCAATGCCCATCTGCGTGAGGCCTGGGGGATGACGGTCGAAGAAGTGCCCTACCAAGAAATATCCAAGATGGGAGGCCTCCTGCGCTGCTCGACCATGCCCCTCATCCGCGAATAAGCACCGCTCCCCCACCCCATAATAACGACCTCGCGATGTGCTCCACTGAGGAGACATCGGGGCGAGGTCGTTATTATACTTAGTGTGCTTGCGCTGGGTCTTAGTTCTTCTTGTACTTAGACCAGTCTACATTACGCATATCGCCCGAAGCAGCGACTTCCTGATGGAAGGCGAAGCAAGCATCGAGGTTCTGAGGCGTATGACCCTTGACACCGAGGTTGAGGTAGTCACGGAGGAGCTGCTTGTAGTCGGGGTGTACGCACTTCTCAATGATCTCTTCGGCACGCTGACGTGGGCTCTTACCACGGAGGTCAGCGATACCGTATTCGGTGATGATGATCTTCACCGAGTGCTCGCTGTGATCGAGGTGCGAGACCATAGGCACGAAGGCCGAGATCTTACCATCCTTAGCTGTCGAAGGCGTGGTGAAGATCGAGAGGTAGCCATTACGAGCGAAGTCACCCGAGCCACCGAGCCCGTTCATCATACGCGTACCGTTGACGTGGGTCGAGTTGATGTTACCGAAGATATCAGCTTCCAGAGCGGTGTTGATGGTGATGACTCCGAGACGGCGGACGATCTCAGGGTTGTTCGAGTATTCCTGTGGACGCAGCAGGAGCTTATCCTTGAAGAAGTCGAGGTTGCCATAGATCTCCTGGATAACGGGGCGCGTCACGGAGAGCGAGCAGCCACTGGCGAACTTCACACGCCCCTTCTTCATCAGGTCGATGACAGCATCCTGGATTACTTCGGTGTAGACCTCGAAGGCAGGGATCTGCTTGTTGTCGCCAAGAGCGCCGAGGACGGCATTGGCTACATTACCCACACCGCTCTGCAGAGGAAGGAATTCCTTAGGTAGACGGCCTGCTTCCATCTCAGCGACGAGGAACTTAGCCACGTTGTCCCCGATGGCCTTCGTGACGTCATCCAGCGGAGCGAACGAGCCTCGTCGTTGGGGTTCGCTTGTGCGGACGACACCGACAATCTTCGCAGGGTCGACCTTCACGAAGGGCTG
>CAKMOP010000173.1 GCA_927910985.1 uncultured Porphyromonas sp.
ACTCTTAGAGACGGATCCAGGAGCTGTGCGTGCTAATGCCTACGACATGGTCATCAATGGGGTAGAAGTTGGTGGTGGCTCAATACGTATCCACGATAGCAAGCTACAGGCTCGTATGTTTGACCTCTTAGGCTTCACGCCCGAGAAGGCGCAGGAGCAGTTCGGCTTCTTGATGAATGCCTTCAAGTATGGTGCGCCTCCTCACGGTGGTCTGGCCTATGGTTTAGATCGCTTTGTCTCACTCTTTGCAGGGCTGGATAGCATACGTGACTGCATTGCCTTCCCCAAGAATAATGCTGGTCGTGATGTGATGATTGATGCTCCTTCGCTGATTGATCAGGAGCAGCTCGATGAGCTTTATCTCAACCTTGTTACCCCAACGAAGTAGCCTAACCCTTTAGACCTATGGTATATCGCCTACTAATGCTCTCCGATGAGAATGACTTCTTCAAGAGAGAGTTTCAGATTGATTCCGAAGCCACTTTCTTTGAGCTGAATAACTTCATCCTCGACTCACTGGGCTATGCGCACGATGAGTTGACTACCTTCCATCTCTGTGATGAAGAGTGGCAGAAGGAACAGGAAGTGACGATGATGGATATGGGCGCTTCTTCGGATGAAGATAGCTATTTGATGGCTGACACGCGCCTGGAGGATCTACTGGAGCATAAGGGACAGCATCTCTTCTTCGTCTTTGACATGCTTAGCGAACGTGGCTTCTTTATTGAGTTAGCTGAGCTCATCCCAGGCAAGAGCCTGGATAAGCCCGTTGTTACCAAGGCTGAAGGCAAGGCTCCGAAGCAGCTGGAGAGTATCGAAGTAGCGGCCTCGCGCTTAGCTACTCCTGCCTCGGGTGAGGCGTGGATGATGATCTCTTCTCCGATGAGTCTGTAGACGAAGGTGACATCGACCTCGAAGGCTTCGACATCGCAGATGCAGAGAGCCTCTACTAGTAAGGAGGCGAATCTTCCTACTCTTATAGTGCTTGTTGGCCCCACAGGGGTGGGCAAGACCGCACTGAGTATTCGCCTGGCGCAGTACTTAGGGTGCAGTATTATCTCAGCAGACTCTCGACAGATCTTCCGTGAGATCCCTATTGGCACAGCAGCCCCCTCCGTAGAGGAGCAGGCTGCTGTGCCTCATTACTTTGTAGGGACTAGGTCGGTGAGTGAGCCCTATAGTGCTGCTGCTTTTGAGTCTGAAGTTTTGGAGCTCCTTCCACAGCTCTTTGACGAAAGTCCATCTGCTACGGTCCTCCTCTCTGGCGGCTCGATGATGTATGTTGATGCCATCACAAAGGGAATTGATAGTATCCCTGATGTTCCCGAGGAAGTGCGCTCAGCTGTTTGGTCTCGCTATGAGACCGAAGGCCTGGAGGGTATCCTTGCAGAATTGCGTCTCTTGGATCCAGCCTATTATCGGAGCGTTGACCCGAAGAACTATAAGCGTGTGCTTCACGGCTATGAGGTGTGCTTGGCTACGGGGCGTCCCTTCTCTTCCTTCCATACAGGACAGCGGAAAGCTCGCCCCTTCCGCATCGTGCAGGTGGGATTGACTCGTGATAGGGAGGAACTCTATGAGCGTATCGATCGGCGTGTCGAGCTGATGCTCGAGGCTGGCATGGTAGAGGAGGCTCGTCAAGTCTACCCACTTCGTAGTCTCAATGCTCTGAATACGGTGGGGTATAAGGAGCTCTTCTCCTATTTTGATGGGGCGATTGACCTCTCTGAGGCGGTACGTCTCATCCAGCGCAATAGCCGGCATTATGCCCGTAAGCAGCTCTCGTGGTGGAGACGGAATCCTGAGATATACTGGTTTCATCCTGATGACTGGGAGTCGATCGTGAAGCATATCCTTACAGAAGAGCCGGCTCAAGCGCTTAGTGATCCAAAGGTGGTATTCTGATATTTGATTTTATTCAGATTGACCAACGGAGCTTCAGCCTTAAAATGACCTATAGGCGTTGCGATATTTCCTATTGACTTGCTCCTGATTATTTGTGCTACCCAGATAATTCCTCCTATATAGTGCTTTCGTTCTTGTTTCCTCCTTTGGAAAGCTAACTCTCCTCCATTGGAGTATTCACTTTCCTCAAAAGGAAAGGCTGTCGTCTTTAGATGAAGGTGCTGTTTGATTCGATTGTCAATCAACCAAAAGCATACCTATATTATTTTGTATCTTTGCCACTACTTGTACCCATTGTATTACTAAGAAATGGATACAGGTCGGTATTTGCTATACAATAATGATGAGAATCAGCCATACATTTATATCTCGACTGAGTTTAGCTCTTGTTGTCTCGTTGCTCTTCTATACGCTGGAGGTGTCTGCTCAAGCGCTTCGCAAGCCCACCTTTATGGACTATATCCGTACCTATCAAGCAGAGGCGAGACGTCAGATGGATCGCCACGCTATCCCAGCGAGTATCACCTTGGCTCAAGGACTGATAGAGACTGGTGCTGGGACGAGTACCTTAGCTCGCGACCACAATAACCACTTCGGCATTAAGTGCCATTCTACTTGGACGGGGAAGCGTACTTATCGTCAGGATGACAATCCTAATGACTGCTTCCGAAGTTATCCTTCGGCTAAGGATAGCTACGATGACCACTCGATGTTCCTCAAGGCACGTCGCTATCAGCGACTCTTTGCTCTGCGCTATGATGACTATCGTGGTTGGGCTAAGGGCTTGCAGCTCTGTGGCTATGCTACTAACAAGGGCTATGCTAATATGCTGATCAAGGTCATCGAAGACTACGAGCTATATACTTTTGACCGTGGCGAATATCCGACCTGGTATGGTGGCCGCGCTGCATCGGTACGTCGCTCTGTCGAATCGGAGCGTACTTATGACCGTCCGATGCGCCCCTCATACATTAGCTATGGCCTCTTGTATGTCTTGGCTGACCAAAATGACACCTATGAGCGCATCGCTGCTGATATGGGTATCTCGGCTAAGAAGTTGGCGAAATACAACGATACTCCTCTGGATTATCCTCTGAATGAAGGCGATGTCGTCTACTTGGAACCTAAGAATAAGGAGGCTTCAGCTCGCTATTCTACCTATACCGTACGTGTGGGGGATTCGATGCACGAGATCTCTCAGCGCTATGGAATTCGACTCGATCAACTCTACAAACTCAATAATAAGGATGCTGATTACGCCCCTGAGGAAGGGGATGTGCTCCGCCTCCGTTAACCCACACTGGGACTCGACTACACTAAACTTATGAACGAACGCTATATGCAGCGTGGCGTATCGGCCTCTAAGGAGGATGTACACGCCGCCATACGCAATGTAGACAAAGGGATTTATCCAAAGGCTTTCTGTAAGATCATCCCCGATATCTTGGGCGGTGATGAAGCCTACTGCAATATCATGCATGCCGATGGAGCTGGCACGAAGTCCTCGCTGGCCTATATCTACTGGCGTGAGACAGGTGACCTATCTGTCTGGAAGGGGATAGCTCAGGATGCGCTGATTATGAACATCGATGACCTCCTCTGTGTGGGGGCTGTCGATGGTATCCTGGTCTCTTCGACGATTGGCCGCAATAAGCACTTGATCCCAGGTGAGGTCATCGCTGCTATTATTAATGGTACAGAGGAGCTCCTTGCTGAGTTGCGAGCTCAGGGCATCGGTGTCTATGCTACTGGAGGAGAAACCGCTGATGTCGGTGACCTTGTACGTACCATTATTGTAGATAGTACGGTCACCTGCCGTATGAAGCGTAGTGATGTCATCGACAACGCTCGTATCCAGGCTGGTGATGTCATCGTAGGCTTGGCTTCCTTTGGACAGGCTACTTATGAGACGTCTTATAATGGAGGAATGGGTAGTAATGGCTTGACTTCAGCTCGTCATGATGTGCTGGAGCATGCACTCTCCACTCGCTACCCTGAGAGCTACGATGCTGCTACCCCCGATGAACTGGTATATAGTGGCTCGAAAGGCCTTACTGAACCCATCGCTGGGACTCCTTTGGATGCAGGACGCTTGATTCTGTCCCCTACACGCACCTATGCTCCGATTATCAAGGCCATCCTTGATGAGCTCCGTCCCAAGATTCACGGTATGGTGCATTGCTCTGGCGGTGCTCAGACTAAAGTCCTTCACTTTGTCGAAGGGAAGCACGTTATCAAGGATAATATGTTCGCTATCCCTCCGCTCTTCGAGCTAATTCAGAAGGAAAGCGGTACACCTTGGGCT
>CAKMOP010000174.1 GCA_927910985.1 uncultured Porphyromonas sp.
TTTCACCCTCTTTTCACCTTACTACTACGACAATGCAAGCCTTCGACATCCGCCCCATACGCGAGGAAGAAATCTACCGCGCGCAGTGCTACATCGACCAGATCGCCAAGCCCTTGGGCTCTATGGGCAAGCTCGAGACCCTCGCCGCACGCTTAGCCGCTATCCAGGATACCCTTCAGCCCACGCTCTCTCCTCGTGAGCACTTCGTCTTCGCCGCAGACCACGGTATCGAGCGTGAGGGGGTGAGCAAGAGCCCCCGTGAGGTCACTCGTCAGGTCGTCTATAGTATGCTGCGGGGTGGAGCAGGTATCTGCTTCCTCTGCCGACAGCATGACTTCGCTCTGCACATCGTGGATGTCGGGGTGGATCACGACTTCCCCCTCGAGGCAGTCGCCTCATCCACCGCAAGATCCGCCGAGGCACACGCTCCTTCCTCCACGAGCCTGCGATGACGGAGCGAGAGGTAGACCAAGCGATGAGCATCGGAGTGGCGTGCGTCGATGAGGCTGCCCAGCGTGGATGCAAGCTCCTTTCCTTCGGGGAGATGGGCATTGCCAATACCTCCCCCTCTGCGCTTTGGATGTACTTCCTCACCGACATCCCCCTCGAGGACTGTGTGGGTCGGGGCAGCGGTCTGGACGACACGGGGCTACAGCACAAGCTCTCCATCCTCCGCCAAGCAGTGGCGAACTACCACGGAGCGACAGATGCACCCTCTACCCTCCGTCACTTCGGGGGCTACGAGATGGTCTCGACAGTCGGAGCAATGCTTCGTGCTGCCGAGTTAGGTATTGCCTTCCTCGTCGATGGCTTCATCATGACGGCTTGCCTGCTGATGGCGCGTGCCCTACATCCAGCCGTGACGGACTACGCTTTCTATGGGCACATAGGGGATGAAGCGGGACACGCACGCTTGCTACGCGCCCTGCACGCCGACCCCATCCTACACTTAGGGATGCGCCTTGGCGAAGGCACGGGGGCTATCTGCGCCTTCCCGATATTAGACTCCGCCGTGCGTATGCTCCGTGAGATGGCTACCTTCACCACCTCTGGAGTCACGGACTACGTGAGTGCGTCAGAGTAGCTCCACAGCACTTTGCACACGATTAAGTACCTTTGCACCATATTTATCCATAAGACGATATACAGACAGATGACCCTCTCCGATACTTGTCGCCGCACTCTACTCACGCTCTCCGCGGCACTCCTTATATATATAGGTAGTAGCGCACAGAACGGGCGACGCATCCGCGAGCACGAGGTGCAGCGCGAAGAGACTGTGTACAGCATCGCCCGCCGCTACGGCGTCGCCATCGACAAGCTCTATGAGCTCAACCCTTGGGCGCGCCAGCAAATAAAGGTCGGTGATAAGCTCCTTATCCCCTCAACTTCCGCCTCTCCAGCCTCCACCCCTACCAGTGCTACCCCTGGCAAAGGGAAGAAGCACCGCGTCGAAACGGGCGAAACCCTCTACGGCATCAGTCGCAGCTATGGCATCGACTTAGCTGATCTGCTGCGTGCCAACCCTGGAATCACCTCCTCCTCAGTACAAGTCGGGATGGAGCTCACCATACCTTCGGACAAAGGAGAAGCGACTACACCCGTCGCCCCACCCACCAAGAGCGAGGAGAGTGATAGCTCCCAGCCCTCTCAGGTAGCACAAGCACAGACACGCATCCTGATGCTCCTGCCCCTAAAGAAGGACAAGCACTTCGTAGAGTTCTATGAAGGCTTCCTGCTCGGCATGTATCAGCTGAAGAAGAACGGTCTCTCGATGCAGCTCACCACCCTCGATGTACCCAACGATGAGGCACTCAATGCCTACATCGACGCAGGGAAGCTCCGTGGCAAAGACCTCGTCATCGGCGGCATCACCGAAGGCCAGATTCGCGCCATCACAGCGGCATCG
The DNA here is from genome assembly GCA_927910985.1 of uncultured Porphyromonas sp. Lineage (GTDB taxonomy): Bacteria > Bacteroidota > Bacteroidia > Bacteroidales > Porphyromonadaceae > Porphyromonas. The sequence goes on from CAKMOP010000174.1 coordinate 1,910, forward strand.
GGCTACAACTATTATATCATCCCCTTCGGCAAGACCAACAACCTTGAGTCCAGCGACGGCCGTGTCGTCCTGACCAACGCCCACACCTCGACCATCATCGATCGCGTCGTCCCTGCCTTCCTACAGAAGTACAAGGGGCGTGAAGTCATCTTCGCCTCACGCCCAGGAGACAGCGAAGACGGCTTCGTCACGCAGCTCCGCTCTGCACTTAGCCACGCGGGGCTACCCTTCCGCTCCATCCAAGTCGGTAGCGGGCTCGTCGGTGGACTTACTCCGGATGCTGTCATCGTCCCCATCTCACCCGACCGTAACCTCGCCATAGCAACGATGGCTGCTATTGGCCCTCGCGGAGGGAATATCACGCTCTTTGGTCATCCCCAGTGGCAGGCCTACGGATCGCAGTTCCAGCAACAGCTTCGCCGCTACAACACGACCATCTACACGACCTTCTTCTTCGACCCCACCCTCCCCGAGTCGAAGGAGTTCCTGAGTCAGTTCACCGGATGGTTCAGCCACAAGGTCAGCAACTCCTATCCTAAGTACAGCGTACTTGGCTACGACTTAGCGCGCTACTTCATCCGCGCCTATTCGATGTACGGACGCAACTTCGTCAGCAGTATGAGCTCCATCCCTTCGGACGGTCTACAGCTGGACTTCTACCTCCAGCGCAGCGAAGGAACGAACCTGTACACCAATACGCGCTTCTTCTTCGTCCATTATCCCAGCTCAGGAGCCATCACCCGTGAAGCTCATTAGTCTCCTCCGCTGTAGCCTCCTCTTCGGCCTCCTTCCGCTCGTAGCGGGAGGAAAGCTCCACGCACAGACCTCCCAGGAGCCATTTTTCCAAGCCATCTCCGTCGGAGTAAAGGGAGGGATGACCGCCAGTCGCTTCACCTTCGTGCCTTCGGTGCGTCAGCGCCTGCACACAGGTCCTGTAGCGGGCATCTCAGTCCGCTATGATGTGGAGCGTGGTGCTTCATTGCAGGCCGAGCTAAACTATCGTCGTGGGGGATGGCAAGAGCGCTACGACTCCCTACAGACCCACTACACTCGCCATCTGGATTATCTGGAGCTACCGCTGCTGACACACCTCTACATCCGCTCAGGCGATATGCGTTTCTTCCTCAACGCTGGGCCGTTCTTCGGCTATCTACTTGGTGAAAGTGCCACGAGCACAGGCGAAGCTAATATGTCCAACCTCGACACCACACGCCACGGTATCGCTGTGCGTGACCGCCTCTTCTGGGGACTCGGTGGTGGACCTGGCATTAGCATTCCCTTAGGTAATCGTCAGCGCATCGAGTTAGAAGGACGCTTCGTCTACGGCTTGGGCAACATCTGGAGCAGCAAGCGTGGCTCAACCTACGTCCAGTCCTCAGAGATGTACTTCGGAGCTACGCTGAACTATTTCTTCCGTATCTAACATCCCGCGCACGCACTCCCCAAAGGGCACGTATAAAATCACTATCTTTGCCCCGCATCTCTGCGCAAGCGCGCCTTCATGCAAGAGGAGATGAGCCCTCGTAGTTCAACGGATAGAACAAGAATTTCCTAAATTTTTAGATAGCAGTTCGATTCTGCTCGGGGGGTACCAAGCACCGCACTACGCCCCACCATCCAGCCTTGATGTGGGGCGTATGTTTTGGATCAAGCCGAAGCATACAGCAAAGAGCCCGAGGAAGCAACTGCACCAAGTGAATCCCTCCATACACCTTCACCAGCGAAGCAATATAGCTCTCCAATCCGACCTATATTGGTCAGCGTGCCAACCAATATAGGTTGAGCGGCAAAGCTATATTGCTCGACACGCTGACCAATATAGCTTCGCATCACCACCTCAGAAGACCGCTCCAAGGAGCTTTGCACGGAGGTCATCCCTCCACAACGAGCAGGCGACTCGAGCACCTAAGGAAGCAAGTGCTCCCACCCACAAGATGTAGCATCCGACCTCCTCGAGAAAAAATTTTGCAAACTATTTGGTCAATTCAAAACTTCGTCGTACCTTTGCAGAGCAAAAGGGAAAGGCAAACCTCCCCAAGCAAATTGAAATGCGGAAGAGCTCAGTTGGTAGAGC
>CAKMOP010000175.1 GCA_927910985.1 uncultured Porphyromonas sp.
AACTTCGTCATTCAGCCTAAGCTCCCCGATATGTATCGCCGTCTGCAGGCCCTGGAGAAGGAACTTGCTGCACTCAAAGAACAATTGGTATAGAGTATAAAGAGCACGAGTATTATGAATAAACAAAAGACATTAAAAGCACCTTTTACCCTCTCGGGAAAGGGCTTACATACAGGACTTGATATCCAGCTTACGATCCTCCCAGCACCTGCTGGTACGGGGCGCATCATCCGTCGTATTGACTTGGAGGGAACGCCAGAGATCCCTGCGCTATCGGAGTTCGTCAAGGGAACAGAGCGCGGTACTGTCTTGGTGAAAGGGGAGGCTTCGGTCAGCACCGTAGAGCATGCTATGGCTGCTCTTTATGCCAAGGGCGTTGATAACTGCTTCATTGAAGTCAATGCACCTGAGTTCCCCATCCTCGACGGGAGTGCTCGCTTCTATGTGGAAGGCATCGATTCCGTAGGGCTTGAGGAGCAGGAGCTACCTGTAGAGTACTATATCGTCAAGCATCGTCAAGAGGTCGTATCGGCTGATGGCCGTTCGCGCATCGTCTTGCTACCAGATAGCAAGTTCGGTGTGGATGTACACGTCTCGTTTGACTCCCCAGTACTGAGCAACCAGTTTGCCTCTCTGGAAGATCTCGCAGACTTCGACAAGGAGATCGCTGCTTGTCGCACCTTCGTCTTTGTCCGTGAGGTAGAGATGCTCTTAGCAAACAACCTGATTAAGGGTGGGGACTTAGATAATGCGTTGGTCATCTATGACAAGGCGATGGAGCAGGCAGACCTTGATAAGCTCTGTGATCTGATGAAGGTCACTCGTCGTACAGACCTTTCTCTCGGCTACCATCAACAATGCGCCGATTATCTTCCCTAATGAACCTGCGCGCCATAAGCTCCTCGATGTGCTTGGTGACTTAGCTCTTATTGGTCGTCCTATTCGTGGTCGTATCTTGGCTTACTGCCCAGGTCATAAGATCAATAATGAGATGGAGCCAAGATCCGCAAGGATATCAAGCTCAATGAAGCTCAGGCTCCACTCTACGACCCCAATGCAACGCCCATCTTGGATGTGAACCGCATCCGCGAACTTCTTCCTCACCGCTATCCCTTCTTGATGGTTGATAAGATCATCGAGATCGGTACCGACTATATTGTGGGGGTTAAGAGCGTCTCGGGTAATGAACCCTTCTTCCAGGGGCATTTCCCGAAGGAACCTGTAATGCCCGGTGTGTTGCAAGTCGAAGCTATGGCTCAGGTAGGAGGTCTGCTCGTACTGCATAGTATTGAAGATCCAGAGCAATACTCGACCTACTTCATGAAGATCGATAATGTGAAATTCCGTCAGAAGGTCGTCCCTGGTGATACTCTGATCTTCAAGCTTCGCCTCCTTGGTGAGATTCGTAGAGGAGTGGCCAATATGCGTGGTCTTGCCTTTGTCGGTGAGAAGCTCGTCTGTGAAGCTGAGTTCATGGCACAGGTCGCAAAGAATAAGTAAATGGTGCATCCGTAGAGCACTCCTCTTATCCAGCTGGGATAGGGGAGTTGCTCTATATTTGCGCATAGAATAATTAGGTATATGTCACATACTAATATAAGTCCTCTGGCTAGCGTCCACCCTGAGGCTAAGCTTGGTGAAGGTGTTGTCGTTCATCCCTTTGCAGTCATAGAAGAGAATACTGAGGTCGGCGAGGGATGTATCATCGAAAGCCACGCTGTCATCAAGAGTGGTGCGCGTCTGGGAAAGCATTGCCATATCCATTCGGGAGCAGTCATAGCAGGTATCCCTCAGGACTTGAAGTTCGTCGGGGAAGATAGCGTTGCCATTATCGGGGATCATACGATGGTACGAGAATGTGTCACGGTCAATCGTGGTACCGCTTCTCGAGGTAAGACGGTCGTTGGTAGCTATTGTCTGCTGATGGCTTATTCGCACGTTGCTCACGACTGCGTCTTAGGCGACCACGTTATCTTAGGTAATGCAACGCAATTAGCAGGTGAGGTGGAAGTTGATGATTATGCTATCCTGAGTGGTGGCTCACTGGTCCATCAGTTCGTGCGTATCTCCAAGCATGTGATGATCCAAGGGGGCTCTCGCGTGAACAAGGATATTCCTCCTTATACGCTCATCGGTCGTGACCCGATTGTCTATTGCGGGATTAATATCGTTGGGCTTCGCCGTAGAGGCTTCACCAATGAGCAGATATTCCGCATTAACGATATCTATCGTACCCTCTATCAGCGTGGCCTCAATAACAGTGAAGCTTTCCGCGTCATCGAAGAGGAAATCCCCGAGAGCTACGAGCGTGGTCTGATTCTTGACTTCGTTCGTACTTCGGAGCGTGGTATCGTCCGAGGGACGATGGACTAACTCTTCGTCCAAATATCGGTTAGCGACATCTCTAAATCTTCTCGAGTCTTATGCAGAAGATCTATTCAGGCAAGCAACTTGATATCCTCTATGCTCAGGCGGCTCAGGTCGATAAGCTCAGTGCGCGAGATTATATCGAGCGTGCTGCAGTCGCTTTCGAGCGTGAGTTGTTTCGCCACTATTCTCTTGGCGGACGTTCGATTTACATCTTTGCGGGTGCAGGTCGCTGTGGTGCCTATGCTTTGAGTATTGCTCAGCTACTTGCTCGTAAGGGGTATGCTGTCTATGCTTATCTCTTTTATCGAGGTGGTAAGCTGACCTCCGAATGTGAGGCTGTACGTGAGCAACTCTCTACGGATAGCCTTCGTCTGGAAGATATCTTCACGGACTTTGCACCACCTCGGATATCTAAGGGTGACTTAATCATCGATGGACTCTTCGGGGCAGATCTGCAGACGCCACTTTCTGAGGGCTATCTGTCCTTAGTGGATTTCTTGAATGCGACTGAGGCTCCTATTGTGAGTATTGAGATTCCCTCAGGGCTCTTCGCTGAAGATAATTCAGGAAACACTCTGGAACACGTCATCCAGGCGGAGCGAACGATTGCCTTTGATAGCCCTAAGTTGGCTTTCTTCTTTAGGGAGAATGACCCCTATGTAGGTGCTTGGTCGTGCTTACCTTTGGGAATTAGTCCTCAGGCGCAGCATGATATCGATACGGCGTACTACTATGTACAGGATGCTTCGCTATCGCTATCGCTTCAGAAGCGCCCTCGTTTCAGCATAGAACTTCCTCGCGAGAAGATTCTCTTCCTGACGCGTCAGCGAGGATGTATTGGGAAGACTCAGTTGGCAGCACGAGCCGCTTTCCGTGCAGGGTGTAGTGAAGCGCATGCCTTTGTTCCTGCAGAGGAGGCACTTGCTCTATCAGTTGCTCTACCTGAAATGACGGTGCATGCGCCTACGACTATTCATCCGCTGATGGATGGCTTGAGTGCATACAAGACGCTGGTTATTGGTGAGGGCTTCGGTACAGATGATGAGGCCTTTCAGCTCTTTGAGCAATTGATGGCATCATACCAATCTCGTCCCTTCCTCATCGAAAGTGATGGATTGGCTTTACTCTCCCGAGACCTCAAGCTCTTGAAGAAGCTCCCTTCGAATAGCATTCTGATCGCTACCCACAAGGAGCTGGATGATATGTCTGGCTACTTCCGATCGGATAGAGAGCGTCTGGAGCGAGCTCTCGAATTGGCAAGTAACAGCGGTGTCTATATCATACTGCGTGGAACTTACTCAGCTGTTTGCACTCCACAGGAGCTGTCTTCTTCGATAAGACAGGTAATACAGGGTTACAAACAAATGGAGCAGCGAATGTCCTTACAGGGGTTATCGCAGGTCTCTTAGGTCAAGGTTATCTCTCGATCACCGCCTCTGTCTTGGGTGTTCATCTGGTCGGGCTTTCTGCTGAACTTTATGCAGGTCGCTATTCAGAGCGAAGTCTCACGGCGACGAGCTTAGTCGATCTCTTGGGAGATGCCTATCATCAGCTTGAAGCTAACTAATCCTCCTCTTTATTTCTCCCGATGACTCTTGTCGGGATATAACGAAAGGGCGTGATGCACATCGCATCACGCCCTTTCGTGTATTGGGAGAATGTTCAGTCTTTAGTCAAGAGGATGAACCATATCTTCGGGACGAACCCACTTGTCGAAGTCTTCGGCACTGACATAGCCTAGGCGAAGAGCTTCTTCCTTGAGGGTAGTACCGTTGCGGTGTGCTGCATTCGCGATTTCGGCAGCCTTGTAGTAGCCGATGTGGGTATTGAGCGCCGTGACGAGCATCAGGGAGTTATTCAGCAGTTCCTTGATACGTGGGTGGTTGGGCTCGATACCAGAGACGCAGTGGATGTCGAAGGATACGGCAGCATCACCGAGGAGCTGTGCGCTCTGCAGGAAGTTGGCTGCCATGACGGGCTTGAAGACGTTGAGTTCGAAGTGCCCTTGCATCCCGCCGACTGCGATCGCTGCGTCGTTGCCGATGACTTGAGCGGAGACCATCGTCATAGCTTCGCACTGCGTAGGATTGACCTTACCGGGCATGATGGACGAGCCTGGTTCGTTGGCAGGAATAATGATTTCTCCGATACCGCTACGAGGACCAGAAGCCAGTAGACGAATATCATTGGCGATTTTGTTGAGCGAAACGGCAACCTGCTTCAGAGCTCCGTGTGCCTCAACGATAGCGTCATGAGAGGCCAGTGCTTCGAACTTGTTTTGAGCCGTTACGAAGGGAAGTCCCGTGAAC
>CAKMOP010000176.1 GCA_927910985.1 uncultured Porphyromonas sp.
GCTTATGACGAAGCTACAGGAAAGGTGGACTTTATGCGCAAGACCTCTCCACGCCAGCTCCTCATCGTAGGCTCTGCTTCGTGGAATGGCGACGGTACGATCACCCAAGGTACCGCCGAAGGGGGCTTGAAGGTCACGCTCTATCAAGCCAACTGGCTCGACGTCAATGATCCTCAGGCGCTCAATACGACCTTCTTCAAGGTGATGCACCACGAGTTCAGCCACATCCTCCACCAGAATAAGATCTGGCCAACGACAGAGTATGATGGCATCTCTGAGGGCTACGCACCTACTTCGTGGAGCAATCGCAGACAGCTGAAGGACTATGCTCCTCTTGGCTTCATCACGGCTTATGCCAGTAGCCAGCCTCGCGAAGATATCGCGGAGATGACGGCTTGCTACATCACCTTCCCTAAGAGTCAATGGGATGCTGTGATGGAAGCCGCCGGTGAGGAAGGACGTGCTAAGCTCAACAAGAAGATGGAGATCATCAAGACGTATATGAAGGGGACGTGGGGGATTGATATGGATCAGCTCCGCACGATCGCTCAGCGTCGTCTCGAAGAAGCTGCTCATCTGAACCTCCTCGAAGATTCGTGGAAGGACCTCTTAGGCTCTTCTCTGCGTGCCTTCCCTCAGACGGCACGTGCTGCAGAGCCTTCTCCAGCTGCGTACGCCGAAGCCTACAAGGCTGTCGTCGAAGAGCTGCGACGTCACCCGAAGTTCCTCGAAGTGCGTGCGGGTAAGTGCACTACGGAAGATGATCTGAAGCACGTGGTCAATCTCGATCAGTGCGCAGCTATCACGCAGTACTTCCACTAATGTCCGACCTCTAATTCATATACTACGATGAATAAGAATCAATCGATAGGGCGGGCTTTCCTACGCCGTGCCCAGCTTGGTCTCTTCGTCTCCTCTACGCTCCTGGTCGGTGGACTGGCTTCGTGTCACCAAGAGCCCGAGGCCGTCTTCAATAAGTCCGCTTCAGAGCGTATCGATGAGCTAACCACTGAAATTCAGAAGACACTCACCTCCTCCACTACCGGCTGGGTGCTGGAATATTACCCCCACGGTAAGCAACTCTATGGAGGCTATCCTGTGTCGATCACCTTTGGAGGCAAGGGGGAAGCTTTGATGGCTGCCGATGCACCACTGGCTGATCATAAGATTGATGCCGTGAAGAGCAACTACCATCTCAAGAGTGATAAGATGGTGTCGCTGAGCTTCGATACCTACAATGAAGCCTTCCACCTCTTCTCTGATCCCGATAAGTCCTACGGAGCTGGCGAGGGGAAGAGCTTCGAAGGGGACTATGAGTTCTCCTTCGTCCGCACGGTCTCTCCCGATACCCTGTACCTGAAGGGGCGTAAAACGGGGACGGTGATGCGTATGTTCCGCCCCAAGACCTCCGCTCAGGAATACTTGGCTCAGGTAATCGCTCTCAAGAAGCAGGCCTACACCGCTGAGCGTATGTATCAGCAGCACCTCTATGGCCTTTCGGGTAAGCTCGGAGGGAAGGATGTAGTAGCCTATCTGAATAATGATGGCTACAATATCCTGAATGTCGAGGATGCCGAGACGGGTAAGATGATCGAACTACCTTTCGTCTATACGCCCGAAGGTCTGCGCTTCTTCCGTCCCTACAACGGTGTGACTACCCTGGAGTGGAAGGAAGCAGACAAGAGCTACAACACCGGTGCTGGCGATAAGCTCACGGCTCGCCCTGACCCAGATTATAAGGGCTTTGCCGAGTATCTCGGTACGTATGAACTTACCTTCTCTGGATCAGACAAGTCCGTTACAGTTACCTTCGAGCAGGCAGCACGTAATCGCTATCGCATCAAGGGTATTATTCCTAATCAGCCTGGGTTTGTCCTCTATGCGGACTACAATGCCAAGCAGCACCGCTTCGAGATCAATACGCAGAAGCTGGAGAATACGGGCGGTGCCTTCCTCGCTGTCTGGGCGTTCCCTAATGGTACCAACCTCTCGTGGGGCTCGGGCTTCGGGATGTATAGCAAGCTCGATGAGACCTACACCATGGGCAAGCGCTATAAGCTGGTCGATAACGGCGTCTGGGGTGGATTCGTAGCGGCCTCTTACATCTTATGGAAGCCCAATGCCGGAGAATATAGGGCCTTCGGTGTCTCTCAATTCCAGCAACCAGTATTCACTAAGAAATAATGCAAGCTATGAAGATGCTACATAAATCCTTCCGTGTGCTGGCTCTTGCCTCGCTTACCCTCCTGGTGGGGGTAAGTGCCTGCAAGAAGAGCGAACCCGCCACAGGTATGGAAAAGACGCTCCGTGTCCTGAGCTCGGAGCACAACTTCACCGCTGAGGGCGGAGCCGGTACGATCGTCCTCTCGCAGGATGGCTTTACTGCTCAGACAGAAGCTACTTGGCTGAAGATCGGCAAGGTCGAGGGGGCTAAGCTCTCCTATACGGTCGAGCCTTTCGCTGAGCCAAGCACCCGCACAGCGCTCGTTGTCCTCACGCGAGGAGCAGAACGTCAGCAGGTGGCTGTGACCCAGCTCGGGGCGTACAGCTATATCCAAACCTCCAACCTCTCTACAAGACGACGCGCCAAGGTGGAACGATTGACTCCCTCTCTATGGTGATGTCAAGATGGATGAGGTGAAGGTCGAAGGGCTACCCGACTGGGTGACGTACAAGAAAGAGGACAAGAAGCTCATCTTTACCCTCGCTCCTTCCAATGTCTTCGAGCGTAAGACAACGGCTAAGGTAATCCTCAGCTCCGTCTACACCAAGGATGTGCACTTCCTGCAGGAATATGGTTCGCTTGGCTACGACGCTATGGTTGGTGACTACACACTGAGCTACGTCGAAGAAGCTAATCAGCCAGTGAAGACGGCAGATGTGAAGCTCGTCGCAGATAAGGATAAGAAGCTCCTTATCCTGACGGGGCTTGCTGCGGACATACCTGTAGCCTACAACGCCGCTACCAATGAAATCAAGATCTCGCCCCTTGTATATCCTAAGAAAGAAGGAGCAAAGGCTGACTTGATCCTTGGTGCTTGGGGAGGTGGTTTCCTCAAGGATGGTAAGTCCAATAAGGGTCTTAACTGGGGCTCAGATTTCTTCTTTACAGCGACTTGGGATACAAAGACGTTGCCCGAGCATGCAGCCTTTAAGTTTGTTCCGTCAGAAGGCTCTCAGAAGGAAGGCTTCCATGGCTTCTATTTCTTCCTCTACGATGGAAAGCAAGTCGTAGCTTATAAGGGAGATTCAGGAAAGGGAATTCATGCCTTTACTGACTTCACGCTGACGAAGAAGTAACCTTGTTTCGATCCTCTCTTTTCGCTTAGGCGGGGTGATCCACGAGCTGTGGATCCCCCCGCTTTGCATAAGGCTACTTCCAAGCAACAGCTTGGCACTATGGGTGATGCTTTATGCTAAGTCCAGACGGCTTCCTGAGGGATGAGCTGCATCTTCGTTGGGGCCTCGAGCTTTCCAACGGGTGGAAAGTTATTGTTCCACGGCTGGTGAGCTTCCTTTCCAAAGGAGGAAGGGAGGCTTGTCTCTTGATGGAGCGCCACACCTTGCCGTGGGTAGCCTGCTGTGTCGATGGAGGGCCGTTGCTACGTAGGTACTGGCGGGCATTGGCCTAATAGCCTTGCTTGTGATGATTGGGTGTCTCGCTGCATCCTTCGCTCTTTGGGTAGAAAAGTAGCTTCCTCCTATTTTTGTATCTTTGCATAGCTCTGTATATTAAGTGATACAGATAGAGATCGTATTATTTACCCTTTAGCTTAAAGAAGACAACTATAGCCTATGGGAAGAGTCCTCATTATCGGTGCCGGCGGCGTCGGTACGGTAGTGGCCAAGAAGGTGGCACAGAATAGCGACGTATTCACCGAAATTATGCTCGCCAGCCGCACCAAGAGCAAGTGCGACAAGATCGCCTCCGAGATTACTAATGTCAAGATCCAGACGGCAGCCGTCGACGCCGATAACGTCCCTGAGTTGGTCGCTCTAATGAAGTCCTTCAAGCCTGAGCTGGTCATCAACGTAGCTCTGCCTTATCAGGACCTTCATATTATGGATGCTTGCCTCGAGGCAGGTGTCAACTACCTCGACACGGCCAACTATGAACCCCTTGATGAGGCGAAGTTCGAATACAGCTGGCAGTGGGCCTACAAGCAGCGCTTCGAGGAAGCCGGTCTGACGGCTATCTTGGGATGCGGCTTTGACCCGGGTGACGGGCGTCTTTACCGCCTATGCGGCGAAGCACCACTTCGACGAGATTCATTACCTCGATATCGTCGACTGCAATGGCGGAGATCATCACAAGGCCTTCGCTACGAACTTCAACCCCGAGATCAACATCCGCGAGATCACGCAGAAGGGGAAGTACTACGAGGATGGGCAGTGGCGCGAGACCGAACCACAGGAGATCCACAAGCCTCTGACCTACCCCAACATCGGGGTGCGTGAGTCCTACCTCCTCTACCACGAAGAGCTGGAGTCGCTGGTGAAGAACTATCCCACCATCCGCCGTGCTCGCTTCTGGATGACCTTCGGGCAGGAGTATCTGACGCACCTGCGTGTGATGCAGAATATCGGGATCACGCGTATCGATCCTGTCCTCTACAATGGTGTCGAGATTGTCCCCATCCAGTTCCTCAAGGCAATCCTGCCTAATCCAGGTGAGCTGGGCGAGAACTACACGGGTGAAACCTCCATCGGCTGCCGCATTCGTGGCGTGAAGGATGGTAAGGAGAAGACCTACTATGTGTGGAACAACTGCAGCCACCAAGCCGCTTATCAGGAAACAGGTGCTCAGGGTGTGAGCTACACCACGGGGGTACCTGCTACGATCGGCGCACTGATGTTCTTCAAGGGTCTGTGGCGTCGTCCCGGCGTGTACAACGTCGAGGAGTTCGACCCAGATCCATTTATGGAGCAGCTGATGACGCAGGGCTTGCCCTGGCACGAGCAGTTCGACCTCGACCTCGAGCTTTGATAGCATCGTGATATAAGGAGGAATATCTGAGTGCCATAGGATCCTTGTTCCTATGGCATTCAGGCTTCTTCCTCCTCACTACCTTCTCTTACTACACATCTACACACTCTCTCACACACTTTACCCTTAATCTGATGAACATCCTACTGATCATCGACCCACAGAACGACTTCATCACAGGATCACTTGCTGTCCCAGGAGCTGTGGGCGCGATGGATTACCTTACCGCCTATCTGCAGGAGCACTATGCCGAGTACGATGCGATCGTCGTCACGATGGATCAGCACCCTGCTGACCACTGTAGCTTCAAGGAGAATGGAGGCATTTGGCCGATACACTGCATTCGCTTCACTGTCGGAGCTGCTATCTATCCGCCCTTGGCTGATGTGATTATGGAGCGCAAGCGTCGGGGGCAAAACGTCCTCTTTATCCCGAAGGCAATGACGCGCCAGAAGGATGCTTATAGTGCCTTCCACGATGCTGTCCCAGATCTGTTGATGCACGCACGCCACATTGATGTAGCTGGATTGGCGGGAGACTACTGTGTTAAGTCTACGATCGATGACCTCAAGCGGCTACTCTATGTGCCGCAAATCCGTCCCATCGAAGAGGCGATTGCTTGGATTGGAGAGCCCCACCCCTTGGTATAATTGCTTCGGCTTCCCTACCACCACTCAACTATACTTTATCCAATGAAACGATTCATTGCTACCTTGAGCCTTTTCACTATGCTCACCGCTTGCCAGACCAATTCGCTTCACGATAATCCGCTACTCACCGAGAGTACATTGGATTACCAAGCTCCAGACTTCAGTAAGATCCGCCCTGAACACTTCGTCCCAGCCATCAAGGAAGGGATACGCCTTCAGCTGGCGGAGATCGATAGTATCACCAGCAATACCGCTGCTCCGACCTTCGAAAATACGATCTTAGCCTATGAGAAGTCGGGGCGCGTCTTGGCGCGTGCTACCTCAATCCTCTCGGGGCTCGTGGGTGCAGACGGCACCGAAGAGCTACAGAAGATCGATGAAGAGACGACCCCTCTGCTCTCCGATCATCAGGACGCCTTGCTCCTGAATGAGAAGCTCTTTGCGCGTATCAAGGCCGTCTACGAAGCTCGCCAGAGCCTCCAAGGGGAAGACCTGCGCTTGACGGAACTCCTCTATGAGCAGTTCGTCCACGAGGGAGCGCTACTCTCAGATGCCGATAAGGCTACGCTGAAGAAGCTCAACAGCGAGATCGCTGTCCTACAGACGAAGTTCACCAATCAGGTGAATGCAGGTACGAAGGAAGCCGCCGTGCTCGTCGACAAGGTCGAGGAGCTCGATGGGCTCTCCCAAGAAGCAGTCACGCGCGCTGCCGAAGCCGCTACTGCTGCTGGTCACAAGGGAAAGTATCTGCTGGAGCAGACGAATACTTCGCGCCCCGGTTACCTCGCTTGAGCTCAACAATCCGAGATGTGCCGTCGCCGTGTCCTCGAGGCTTCGCTCGCACGCTGCTCGAGTGGCGACAGCACCAATACGCACGCAACTATCACGCGCTTAGCTTCGCTACGCGCTGAGAAGGCGAAGATCCTCGGCTTCCCGAACTTTGCCTCTTGGGCGCTGAAGGACCAGATGGCAGGCCGTCCCGAGGCTGTTGAGCGTCTGATCCAGCAGCTCACTCCTGCTTGTCGCACGAAGGTAGCTGCCGATGTCGCCGAACTCGAAGCCTTCGCTCAGCAGACCGAAGGGAAGGACTTTAAGCTCGCAGCGTGGGACTTAGACTACTATGCTGAGCGTCTGAAGAAAGCTAAGTATGACCTCAATGAAGCTGACCTCAAGCCCTACTTGGTGCTGGATAGCGTCCTGAAAAACGGGGTCTTCTATGCTGCTAACCAGCTCTATGGGCTGACCTTCAAGCCACGTCCTGATATCCCTGTCTACGCTGATGGAGTGCAGGTCTACGAAGTCTTCGACCAGGACAATACGCCGATGGCACTCTTCTACACCGACTACTTCCGTCGTCCCACGAAGACGGGTGGTGCCTGGATGTCGAACTTCGTCCAGCAGAGCACGCTCTTCGGTACGAAGCCGGTGATCTACAATGTCTGCAACTTCGAAGCTCCTGCCAAGGGCGAGCCCGCCTTCCTCACGTCGGATGACGTCGAGACACTGTTCCACGAGTTCGGTCACGCCCTGCACGGTCTCTTTGCTTCGCAGAAGTACGAGACGCTCTCGGGCACAAATACCCCTCGTGACTTCGTCGAGATGCCCTCGCAGTTCAATGAGCATTGGATGACCGACTCACTGGTATTGCGCCACTATGCTCGTCACTACAAGACGGGTGAGGCGATGCCTCAGGAGCTGATCGATAAGCTCAAAGCGACCGCTACCTACGGACAGTCCTATTCACTGGCGGAGAACCTCGCAGCTGTAGCCATTGATATGGCGTGGGGAATGCTCCCTGCAGGAGAGACGGTGAAGGATGTCGATGCCTTCGAGCGTGACGTGCTCACGCGTGCTGGGCTGGACTTCGCCTTAGTGCCTCTCGCTATCGCTCGGCTTATTACCTGCACGTCTTTGCTGGGGCTTATGCTTCAGGTTATTACTCCTACCTGTGGACGGAGGTGCTGGATCACAATGTCTATGACTGGTTCGCCTCGCACGGTGGGCTGACGCGTCAGAATGGTCAGCGCTTCCGTGACGAAGTCCTCTCGCGTGGCAATACGGCTCCTGTGGGTACGTTCTTCACGACCTTCACGGGGCTGCAGGAGCCTGATATGTCGAGCCTCCTGCGCTTCCGTGGCCTGACGAAGTAGCTCCACGTAGCGAAATAAAGCGTTGCCCCCCATCCTATCGATCTTCGTAGGGTGGGGGCAACACTTTTGTTATAGGGGCTTGGCTGTCCCTTTGAGGAGCTTTCCTATTTGTGATAGTTATTCGTAGTCACGACATTGGAACGGCTATTCCCTTGATACAAACGGTAGCGCCCCATACTCCCCTCCCGGGAGTATGGGGCGCTGCTGTGGAGGGGTATAAAGGAGAGCGGCTTAGCGGAGGGCGGAGAGGACGTTGCGCTCGATACGTGCCGTCAGATCGTCCGTGGATTCGGCAACGAAGGTGTACCCAGTGACCGTCTCGTACAGCTCGATGTAGCGGTCGGAGACGCTCTTGCAGTACTCTTCGGTCATCTCGGGGACGACTTCTCCGTCACGACCTTGGAAGCCGTTTTTGATAAGCCATTGGCGGACGAACTCCTTAGAGAGTTGCTTCTGCTCTTCGCCACGCTCGAAGCGTTCTTCATAGCCTTCGGCATAGAAGTAGCGGGAAGAGTCGGGTGTGTGGATCTCGTCGATGAGGTAGATCTTGCCGTCCTTCTTCCCAAATTCGTACTTCGTGTCTACGAGGATGAGCCCACGCTCACGCGCCATCTCCTGTCCACGCTTGAAGAGGGCGTAGGTGTAAGCCTCGAGTTGCTTGTAATCTTCTTCGCTGACCAGCCCTGTGCGGATGATTTCTTCGCGAGAGATATTCTCGTCGTGACCGACATCTTCCTTCGTGGTTGGGGTGATGATGGGCGAGGGGAAGGCTTCGTTTTCGCGCATACCATCAGGCAGCTGGATGCCGCAGAGGGTGCGTTCACCAGCCTGATAAGCACGCCAAGCAGAGCCCGTGAGGTAGCCACGGATGACCATCTCTACGCGGAAGGGCTCACAGCGCAGACCCAGCGACACCATTGGGTCGGGAGCGGAGATGAGCCAGTTGGGGACGATGTCGCGCGTAGCTTCGAGGAAGTAAGTCGCTATCTGGTTGAGGACTTGTCCCTTGTAGGGGATGCCCCTTCGGGAGGACAACGTCGAAAGGCAGAGATGCGGTCGGTGGCGATCATCGCTACCTGCTCGCTGCCGAGGAAGTAGACGTCACGTACCTTGCCGTGGTAGACGTGGTCTTGCTGAGGGAAGTGGAAGTCCGTGCGGACGAGAGTCTGTGCCATAATCTTATCTTGTGTGATTAGTTTGTGATTTATCGGAGGATGGAGCCTTGTCATCCCTTAGCATCGTAGACGGCTACGATCTCGGAGACGAGGGGGGTGACGTACGATGTCGGTCTTCTCGAAGTGGATGAAGCTGATGCTCTTCAGCCCATGGAGCTTGTCGAGGGCATCCCGAAGTCCCGAGGTCACGCCTCGAGGAAGATCGATCTGCGTGAAGTCCCCCGTGATGATCATCTTCGAGCCCATACCGAGGCGCGTGAGGAACATCTTCATCTGCTGTGGGGTGGTATTCTGCGCTTCGTCGAGGATGACGACGGCATCGCTCAGCGTGCGGCCACGCATGAAGGCAAGCGGTGCGATCTGTATGACGCCTGTGTCGATGAGGTCCTTGAGCTTGGGGGCAGGAATGAGTTCGCCGAGAGCATCGTAGAGCGGCTGGAGGTAAGGATCGAGCTTGTCCTTCATCTCGCCAGGGAGGAAGCCGAGCTTCTCGCCTGCTTCGACGGCAGGACGGGAGAGGATGATGCGGCGCACTTGCTTTGCCTTGAGGGCTTTGACGGCCAGACAGATGGCGATGAAGGTCTTTCCTGACCCAGCAGCACCGGTGGCAAAGCATAGGTCACGCTCAGCAAACTCCCGAGCCATACGGCGCTGACGCTCGCCACGGGGGAGGATGGCCTTGCCGTGGACACCGTAGATGAGCACGTCACTCTCTGCCGTGGGCAGGGTGTCGGTGGTCTTACTGCGGTGTCGGCGGACAACCTCGATGATTTGTGCTTCGGTGAGCTGATTGTGGCGACTACACAGGGCTTCTAAGGAGGCAAGGATGTGCAGTAGCTCTTCGGCAGCTTGATCTTCACCGAGTACCTTGATGACGTTTTGGTGAATGCGTAGCTTCGTCTTGGGGAAGAGGCTCTGTAGCGTGACGAGGTTCGCGCGGTTGACACCGACAAACTCCTGCGTATCGGCTTCCTCTAAGACGTAGAGTCGCTCCATCATAGGCTTATAGACGTTGGGAAAGGGTGATGAGTTGCTTGAGGTGGGTGCGCCATTCGGGGGCTATTTCCTGCAGGCCTTGAGGCTACGTGGGAAGCGATAGCTCCAGTAATGGTGCGGGTCTTCGGGGGCGGTTGATTTGCTCGGCTTCGGGCGTGGTGAGCCACAGACGGCTGTCAAGGCTCATCCAGTCAGCCAAGGGAAGGAGCACCGCCACGGCAGGGGAGGCCAGATGCACCTCGATGATGCGGCGGTAGATGGTCTCTTCGTCGGGGGCTTCTGCTGTGGGAGGTAGGAGAAGTTCCTCACGGCAGTAGCGTGCTTGTTCGTCTGCTGAGAGGCTATGCCACCAGCCACGAAGTGAAGGCATATCGTGCGTGGAGGTCGTGGCTACCGAGCGTGAGGGGAAGGTGTCGGGTCGTGCCCAGCCTGTGGGCGTGAAGGTCTTCGGCATCCGCTCCAGCTCGAGGGAAAGGACCTGCAGTTCGTCCAGGACGGCAGGCACGGAGGCAGGGATCATCCCCAGGTCTTCGGCGCAGAGCAGAAGGCGCGTGTGGCGTGTCAGTGCGCCCAGACGCAGGAGGACTGTCGTGCGGAAGAGCTCGTTGTGCCGTACATAATAGTAGTCATCGCTCACAGCTCGCCAGCGTGCCTGCATGGCTTCGGGGAGGCGAGCGAAAAGCCGGCTGCGCTCCAGCGCAATGCGTGGATGGTAATGACCGCTCTTATAAGGGTCGGCAATCAGGGCGGTCTCGGTGCAAAGTCCTTGGAGGACGGAGGCCACTTCCGAGCCTAAAGTGCGCCGCAGGGAGTCGCTGTCATAGTCCGCTTGCTCGGTGTGGGTGAGCTGGTAAAGCTGTGGTAGGGCAGTGCTTCGCAGCATCCCGAGGTCAAGCAGGTCATCGAAGCTGTCGCCCAAAAGCTCCGTCAGCACGTCTTCGTGGACGAGCGGAGCGGTAAGTAATTCGATGGGGAAGGGGCACTGAAGGAGCTCCTGCCACTCCTCTAAGGTATAGGGCAGTGCTGGGTGGAAATGCCCTAAGAGCCCCGAGTGCTGCGTGCGTGGTACCTCCCAGATGCGGAAGAAGCCCAAGATGTGGTCAATGCGGAAGGCGTGGAAGTAGCGGGCTTGCTGCTCGAAGCGTTGTCTCCACCAGCGGAAGGCCTCTGCCTGCATCGCAGTCCAGTCGTAGGTGGGGAAGCCCCAGTTCTGCCCATCGGCAGCGAAGTCATCGGGGGGTGCTCCTGCGGACTGCTCGGTGTGGAACAGGTGCGGAGCACGCCATACATCCACGCTATGCGGTGCTACCCCAATGGGGAGGTCTCCCTTAAGGAAGATTCCTCGCGCTTCGGCGTAGCTACGTACCTCCTGCATCTGCCTGTCGAGGACGAACTGCAGCCAGTAGTAATAGCTGACAGTTTCGGCGTGCGCTGGGTCATCGAGGTAAGCCGTCGCCTTGTCTTCGTCATAGACCTCCCATCCAGTCCACTGTGTCGGTGCGCCCGTGCCGAAGTGGTCACGTAGTACGCAGTAGAGGGCGTAGGGTCGTAGCCACGAAGCCGCTCCGTGGTAGAAGCTATAGAAGGCTTCGCTGGCAAGCATCTCCTTGCCACTGAGCTCGAAGGCACGGCGCAGATACCGCTCCTTCAGGGCTAATACCTTCGGATAATCCACGGCAGGGAGCGTGCGAAGCGCCTTTGCTTCACTTAGGAAGGACGCTTGCTCGGCCTCAGGAAGGGGCGGAAGAGCGTTGAGATCAATATAAATGGGGTGGAGGGCATCGACCGAAATAGCATTGTAGGGGTAGGAGTCGGCCGTGTCGCGCGTGCTGGTGGTATCGTTGATGGGTAGGAGTTGGACGGCGTGCATCCCAGAGGCGGCAGCGAGGTCAATAGCCTCACGCAGGGCGCCGAAGTCGCCAATACCCCAGTCATCCTCACTGCGCAGCGAGAAGAGAGGGGCTACAAGCCCCGACGTACGCAGGGGTTGCGCAGGCAGACGCAGGAAGCTATCCTGCACGTAGCAGTAGGGATAGGCCGAGGGGGCAGGTAGCTGGGCTTGACGATTCGCCCCTTCTTCCCACTGGATGCTCCCTGTCTCTTTGCTACGAAGAAGGTACTTATAGGAAAGGGGAGAGGCGGATGGGCGGAGGGAAGGGAGTGTGAGTCCCCAGCGTCCCGCTCCGTAGTACTGCAGAGGGAGTGCACGCTCGGTGTCCCAATGTCCCAACTCTTCGCACTCGCCCGAGAGGAGTATTTGCTCTCCTTCGCGCAGGGCAGGAGCGTGCACAGAGAAGGTAATGCCTTGCTGCACTTCGTCCTTGCTCGTCGTCCGCTGCTTCCCAAGGATGTCGCAGAAGGCCGCCGAGAAGGCCGGAGCATCTTCGGGACGGTCTCGCCAATGGTCGCAGACGAAGAGCGCATCATCGCCAGCAGGGAGCAGAAGGTGATGGGGAAGGTGTCCTTCTTCGCGTAGCACGCACCCTGACGAATCGGTCAGGCGGTAGCTATAGGTGTAAGGTGTGGAGGAAGGAAAGGAGGGGAGGTGTAGTGTCGCTTGCCAAAGCCCTTCCCCGAGGTGATTGAGGGGGAAGGAGGGCGTACCTATCAGAGGAGTGCCGTCGGCAGTGTGACCTACGAGCCAGAGACGCTCGTGGGGCTGTGTCCAATACTCAATGGAGAAGGTAACTGTCATCTATAGAGCGGATCGTACCATTCGTTGTCGTAGGGAAGGCTCTTTGGTATAGGCTTCCCGCCACAAAGGTACGCAATATCTTTCGCCTTGGATAGGAGGACGTCGCCCTTTTCTCCTCAGCTCAGCGCACCGACCTATATTGCTCGCCCAGCAGAGCAATATAGGTCGTCAGGCAAAGCAATATAGGTCAGCGGACAAAGCAATATAGCTTTCCCCACAAAGCAATATAGCTCGGAGGCGTGAGCAATATACCTTGAGGATGGGACGTCGGATGAAGGGCTTGGTTGATAGGTGGTTGAGGAAGGGACTTTCTTCTGAGAATGACCCGCGAAAGCAGGCGGCGGAGCGTATCATACAGACCAAGTAGGTAGGGCGTATGACCCTCGAGAGAAGCCGCTATACACGTGCGCCTGCGGGTGCGAAGAGGAGATTCTGAAGAAATTTTAAGATATTTGTACTGTAAATCAGTGAGATTCTATTACATCCAAACAAACGATAATGATTAAAAGTGCACTCCAGCAGGCTCGTGGCAAGTATTGCCCCAAGCTCCCTAAGGCACTCGAAGGTGGCGTCAAGGCCGTCTTCGGTGCTGCTACGCAGAGCGTCAGCGACCAAGAAGCTATCGCAAAGCTGTTCCCTAACACCTACGGTCTTCCTAAGCTCACCTTCGAGACGTCAAGCGAAGCCGCTTCTGGCGCTCCTATCAATGGTGGTGTCATCCTCTCCGGTGGTCAGGCTCCTGGTGGGCACAACGTCATCGCCGGTATCTTCGATGGTCTGAAGAAGATCCATCCCGATAGCCGTCTCTATGGCTTCCTGATGGGGCCTGACGGCTTGGTCAAGCACAACTATATCGAGCTGACCGCCGACATCATCGACGAATACCGCAATACGGGTGGCTTCGACATCATCGGCTCGGGTCGTACGAAGCTCGAAGAGAAGGAGCAGTTCGACAAGGGTCTTGAGATCCTCAAGAAGCTCGACATCCGTGCTCTGGTCATCATCGGTGGTGACGACTCCAATACCAACGCTGCCGTCCTGGCTGAAGTACTACAAGGGTATCGGTGCTCCAGTGCAGGTCATCGGCTGCCCTAAGACCATCGATGCGACCTGAAGAACGAGCAGATCGAAACGTCCTTCGGCTTCGACACCGCTACGAAGGTCTACTCCGAAGTCATTGGTAACATCCAGCGCGACTGTAATTCGGCTCGCAAGTACTGGCACTTCATCAAGCTGATGGGTCGCTCGGCTTCGCACATCGCACTCGAATGTGCCCTGCAGGTACAGCCTAATGTCGCGATTATCAGCGAAGAAGTAGAGGCTAAGAACCTGACCCTCGATGACGTAGTCACCTACATCGCTGAGATCGTCGCGGCTCGTTCGGCTAAGGGTGAGAACTTCGGTACGGTGCTCATCCCCGAAGGTCTGATCGAATTCATCCCTGCCTTCAAGGCGCTCATCGCTGAGCTCAACGACTATCTGGCTCACCACGAAGCAGAGTTCCGCACGGTGCCTGCGGCTGACCAGCGTGCCTACATCATCGAGCACCTCAGCGCTGCTAACTCGGCTCTCTATGCCAGCCTGCCTGCTACGGTTGCTCGTCAGCTGACCCTCGACCGTGACCCACACGGCAACGTACAGGTGTCGCTCATCGAGACCGAAAAGCTCCTGGCTGAGATGGTCGCTACCAAGCTCTCTGCTTGGAAGGCTGAAGGCCGCTTCACGGGTAAGTTCTCTGCGCTGACGCACTTCTTCGGCTACGAAGGTCGCTGCGCTATGCCTTCGAACTTCGATGCTGACTACTGCTATGCCCTTGGTCGTACTGCTGCTTGCCTCATCGCTTCGGGTGTCACGGGCTATATGAGCTCCGTGCAGAACCTCACGGCTCCTGCTGCTCAGTGGATCGCTGGTGGTATCCCCACGACGATGATGATGAATATGGAGCGTCGCCACGGTGAACTCAAGCCCGTTATCCAGAAGGCGCTTGTAGACCTTCAGGGCAAGCCCTTCACCTACTTCGCTGCACACCGCGACGAATGGGCGCACACGATGAGCTTCATCTACCCCGGGCCTATCCAGTTCTATGGCGAGCCTGAACTCTGCGACCAGCCTTCGCGTACGCTCTCGCTCGAGCAGGCTGAAGTAAGTCCTAAGAGGCTGCTGCCTCTATACAAGGCGTGCCCGCACCTGCCCCCATGAGGGCGGTGCGGGCACGCTCGCTTTATAGAGTGCTGTGGAGTTATCTTTTTGTTGCCGTAGATAATATCAGCACCTTTACCTACCTTTACGCACGTCGTAATCACATTTATCAGCTCGCAAACAAGTAAAAAGACTCATGCAAGAAAAAGGTATCTTCGAGTATTTCAAAGAAGCCGTTACTCTTAAGTACAAGGATTTCAGTGGCCGTGCACGCCGCCGTGAATACTGGAGCTATGCGCTCTGCGCCTGCGTCATTGCCTGTGTAGTTGGTCTCATTGAAGGTCTCTTTGGTCAGCGCCACATCCTCTCCCTTATTGTAAGTCTTGCCCTCCTCCTTCCCAGTCTCGCAATCTCTTTACGTCGTCTTCAGGATATCGGTAAGCCCTGGCAGTATATCCTCTTTGCCTTCATCCCCATTATTGGTATTCTCTACCTGCTTTATCTCGGTGTGCAGGACAGCCAGCCCGGCGAAAACGCCTATGGCCCCAACCCTAAGGGCCTTTAAGTAGGATACAGACCTCTCCTCGAATATACACACAAAACGAAAGCGAGGCCGCAATCATCTATTGATTGCGGCCTCGCCTATTTATTGAGTCCCCTTGTAGAGGCTGGGACTATCGCAGCATCTGGCGGTAGTGCTTGTCGATCTCCTTGCGTGCTTCCTCCGTAGGCTCAAAGGCGGGTGAGGCCATCTCACCGAGGACGGTAGCATTAGCCTTCTCATCGAGCTTCGGGATGAAGACGTTGACGTTGACTAAGAGGTCGCCCTTGCCGTAGCCATTGACTGAAGGAAGCCCCTTGCCACGCAGGCGAAGGACCTTGCCCGGCTGAGTACCTGCGGCGATGTTCACGCGTGCTTTACCTCCGATCGTAGGTACCTCGACGGAGCCACCTTGTGCTGCTGTCGGGATGGAGATCAGAAGGTTGTAGATGAGATCATTGCCATTGCGGATGAGGTTGGGGTCTTCTTCCTCCTGGATGACGACCTGTAGGTCACCTGGGATACCGCCACGAGGAGCTGCGTTCCCCTTACCTTGGACGGAGAACTGCATCCCTTCGGCTACCCCTGCAGGGATACGGAAGGAGACGACCTCTTCGCCGATCTGCGTGCCCTTACCCTTACAGTGGTGACAGGGCTTGGTGATGACCTCGCCCGTCCCTTCGCATCGAGGGCAGACGGACTGCGTCTGCATCATCCCGAAGATACTGCGCTGTGCCGTGATGACCACGCCGGAGCCGTGACACGTATCGCACTGCTGCTTGCCATCCTTCTCCGTGGTACCGTCACCGTGACAGTGGGAGCAGGCGACTTGCTTCTTGACCTTGAGCTTCTTCTCCACGCCCTTGTCGATCTCCTCGAGGGTGAGGCGGACACGTGCTCTGAGGTCGGAGCCACGCTGTACCTGACGGCCACCGCCGCCACCACCTCCGAAGCCACCGAAATCAAAGCCACCGAAGCCACCACCTCCGAAGAGGTCGCCGAAGCGGCTAAAGATATCTTCCATAGACATCCCTGCTCCGCCGAAGCCACCACCGCCAGCAGCACTGCTGCCGACACCAGCGTGACCGAACTGGTCATAGCGCTGACGCTTCTGAGGATCGCTCAGCACGTCATAAGCCTCGGCGAGTTCCTTGAACTTCTCTTCGGCTTCCTTGTCCCCAGGGTTCTTATCGGGGTGGTATTTGATAGCGAGCTTGCGGTAGGCCTTCTTTAGTTCGTCGGCCGAAGCACCTTTGGCTACGCCGAGGACTTCGTAGTAATCTCTCTTTTCTGCCATAGATTGTTCCTCCTTTCCTTACTGTCCTACGACGACGGAGGCGTGACGTAGTACCTTGTCGTGGAGCTTGTAGCCCTTCTTGACGCAGTCGATGATCTTGCCCTTGAGGCTTTCTTCGGGGGCGGGGAAGGCTGCGATTGCCTCGTGAAGCTCCTCATCGAAGCTCTCTCCTTCGGTAGCGATGGTACTGACACCCTGGCGACCGAGATAATCGACGAACTTAGAGTAGATCAAGTGCATACCTTCCTTGAGAGCTTCGAGGTCGGTCGCCTTGTCGAGGTTCTGAAGTGCGATGTCGAGGTCATCGACGACGGGGAGCAAATCGGATAGAGCCTTCTCCCCGCCACTGCGGATGAGCTCGCTCTTCTCCTTGAGGGTACGCTTGCGGTAGTTGTCGTATTCGGCGACCAGACGCAGGTGGGTGTCCTTGAGCTTGTCGAGCTCGGCCTGTAGCTTCTCTTCGGGGGAAAGCTCCTCGGCAGGGCTTTCGGTCAATTCTTCCTCTTGGGGAGTGTCCTGCTCATTTGTCTGACAATCTGTCTGCTCGTCTGCTGTGGTCTGCTCCTCGCGCTCCAGCTCCTGGTCTTTGATTTCTTCGCTCATATTCCTTGTTGTTATTTGCTATGTGCTAATGCCTTACACGTGCCTGCTGCTCGTGTGGCGTGCTGAATATCCTCCCACCGTAGGTCAAGCTACGTGGGAGCTATCTCTCTTCGTGCAAATATGATACCAAGACTCCATACGGCAGAGTGGGAAGACGAAGTCAGGGGCTCCAGTCCGTATCGATACGGCTGAAGCCCCTGAATCTTTTGGGAAAAAGAGGGGATGTCTTAGTCGGGGAGGACGAGCTTTTCGAAGCCGGGGGACATCATCGTACGGAAGCCCGTCTTCCCATCTCCGAGGATAAGCATATATTCCACCCCTGGGAAGTGCTTTATCAGCTGCGGAACGTCCGCCGAAGAGCGGGTCATACACGCGGTAGCAAGCCCATCGGCAAGCATACACGTGGGGGCGATGATGGTGGCGCTCAGCACATCGGTCTGGATGGGATAGCCCGTGTGTGGGTCGATGGTATGTGCGTACTTCTTGCCATTGATGAGCTTGTAGTTGCGGTAGTTCCCCGAGGTGGCGAGTCCGCCAGCAGTACGAGGGAGCTGGATGCGAACTTCGAACTCGTTGATGACTCCAGAGCGGTCATCAAGCGGCTTGTCTACACCGATGATCCAGTTGTCGCCCTGTGCGTTGGTTCCTTCGAAGGCTATTTCGCCCCCCAGCTCGACCAGATAGTTCTTCGCTCCACGGCGCTTGAGCTCGCGGGCAACAAGGTCAGAGCAATAGCCCTTGGAGATGGAGGAAAAGTCCATCTTCATACGCGGATCGGCCTTGATCATACGCATCCCATCGAGACGCACCTTCTCGAAGCCAACGAAGGAGCGGACGCTGTCGATAAGAGCTGGAGTAATGCTGTCGACCTTCTTCTTTTCGAAGCCGAAGCCCCAAAGGTTAATCAGTGGAGCACACGTCACGTCATAGCTCCCACCCGAGTAGCGTGAGATGGCGACCGACTGCAGGAAGACTTCGCGTAGCATCGAGTCCATCTGATCAGAGGCATTGCGGTTGATTGCCGTGATTAGACTGGTGGAGTCGAAGGGATTGAGCGAGTGGCTGAAGGCATGGAAGGTCGAATCAATGGCCTCCGAATAGTCCTTGGTCACATCATATTGGATGGAGAAGGTCGTGGTGAAGACCTCGCCAGTGAGCTTGGTGTAGTCGCTGGAAGCCTTCTTTTCAGACTGCTGGCACGCACCAAGGCCCAAGAGCAGGGCGGTAGCAAGTAGCGTAGAGCGTAGGAGATGATGCATAGGGCGCATAGGAGTAGATTAGATTTCTTCTTCGATCTTATAGTCGTTGCGATCCTGCGACTGACGAGCCAGCAGTTCGGCGACAAAGCCCGCGAGGAAGAGTTGTGTGCCGATAATCATTGCCGTGAGGGCGATGAAGAAGTAAGGGCGGTCAGTGACCAGTGGAGCTGGCGTGTTCGTCCACAGGTGGAAGAGCTTGCTACATAGCACTACGGCCAAGGCGAGGAAGCCGATGATGAACATCAGACTACCTCCCAGCCCGAAGAAGTGCATAGGCTTGCGCCCGAAGGTCGAGGTGAACCACAGCGTGATCAGGTCAAGGTAGCCGTTGACGAAGCGGTTGAGGCCGAACTTACTCGCCCCATACTTACGCGCCTGATGCTGTACGACCTTCTCCCCGATGCGCGAGAAGCCCGCTACCTTCGCCATATAGGGGATGTAGCGATGCATATCATTGTAGATCTCGATGCTCTTGACGACTTCGGAGCGATAAGCTTTGAGGCCGCAGTTGAAGTCATGGAGATTATCGATGCCCGAGAGCTTGCGCGCTGTCGCATTGAAGAGCTTCGAAGGGAGGTTCTTGCTGAGGATGGGGTCGTAGCGCTTCTGCTTCCAGCCACTGACCAAGTCGTAGCCGTCTTCCTTGATCATACGATAGAGCTCGGGGGATCTCGTCAGGACTATCCTGCAGATCGGCATCCATCGTGATGACGACATCCCCACGAGTGCGCGCAAAGCCACACTGCAGGCCTGGGGACTTGCCGTAGTTACGGCGGAACTTCACCCCACGCACATTCGGGTTCTTCGCCTGAAGCTCCTCTATGATGCGCCAAGAGTCGTCTGTGCTGCCGTCGTTGATGAATATGATTTCGTAGGAGAAGTGATGCTCCTCCATCACGCGATGAATCCACGCCTCAAGTTCGGGCAGGGATTCGGCTTCGTTATATAGGGGTATTACTACCGATATGTCCATAGTAGATAGTTATTTGCGACGCAGGATGAGCCCCGTGATGAGCCCCCAGATACCGCCTAAGATGATGGTCAAGCAATAGTCCGTCCAGAGCCATTGCCAGAGCGTGATCCCCTGTAGCTGCAGGATCATCTCCCGTACTTGGGCATTGCGTCCTACAGCCGTGCGCAGGGCTTCCTCCCAAGCTGCCAAGAGAGGGGGCATCGCGAAGCGGAAGTAAAAGTACTGCGGGATGAATGCCAAGATCCCCCCGAAGACGTGCAGTAGGACGACATAGCCAAAGCCCTGACTCAGGCGGAAGGGCTGGGTAGGGTAGAAGTAATCCCGATAGGCACGAGCTCCGCGATAGGCTACGATGGGCACCGTGAAGATGCCGAAGAAGTAGAGGATCTGCAGGAGGGGGATCTGGAAGCTCAGTAGACGAGCTACATACATCACGACCAGGATGAGCCCGAAGGTGAGACCTGCGCGGGCTGTCGTGGGGATGAGGGGGGAGGGATGAGGTGTTGTCGTCATCGATTGTTAGTTCTTATGCGCAAAGGTACGACTATTCTCCTGCTTCTCAGCTTCGTGGCTGGAGCTGCACGCCCGAGGAGCCTTCGAGTAGAAGGTCTATCTGTATAATGCTTGTGCCTGCACAGTTGATTGCGCTTCATCAGCCCTCAACACAGGCGCTGATGTCGTGTAAGGAGGTAGAGCTTACGGCTTCGTAGCCCCGCCAGTTCTGCAGAGGTGCAGGTGAACTATACTCCTTGTTGCGACGACCTATATAGGATAGGGGTCGAGCCTATATTGCTCGGCGGACAAACCTATATTGCTCCGCCCTGCGACCAATATAGGTCAGAGAGCGGAGCAATATAGCTTGGCCGAGCAACTTATATAGCTACAATCTTCCCGCTCAGAGAGCGGCGCTGACACGGTGCTTTGTAGGCGAAGTGCAGTCTGCTGAATGGTGTATATTTGCACCAATACATATTCACCCCTTTGAACTAACCAGCATTATGAAGCGACTTTTTACCCTTGCGCTTGGCCTCTTCGCTGTCGTCAGCGTGCAGGCGCAGAGCCTTCTTGTCGGGACGTACAACGTCCGCTATCAGAATGACGGGGATACCCAGCACGGCAATGGCTGGGGGCAACCG
>CAKMOP010000177.1 GCA_927910985.1 uncultured Porphyromonas sp.
GTTGTTCTGATACGCCTGCGTCTTCTGGGCATCTTGTGCCACGAGGATACGACCGGTGAAGACCCCACGGCTATCATCACGCAGCACGTACTTGAAGAGTTCGTCCGAAGTACAGTGGGGGACAGCGTGCTCGATGTAGGAGAAGTTGTCCGCATGCGCGGCACCACTCGTCAGGGCAAAGCCCGAGATCTTGAGATCAGCACGCTCTTCGGCCAGGGTGACGAAGTAGTTGTTGCGCGTCACGCCATTGCGAAGGGTGACACCGCTGAGGTCAACGACACTCTCCTGCATCTGACGCACGTAGAGCGAAGAGACGCGGACATTCGTCGCTGCCGACTCCTCGCGCTCGATGAGGGAGAAGCGAGCACGGCGACCAACATAGACCTCGATGGTGCGCAGAGCCAGAGCACGCTCTCCTTCTTCGGGGCAGTCACGGAAGTGAAGCGTAGCCTCGGCTTCATCCTCGAGGATGATGAGGGCACGCTCCACGGAGATATGTCCCGCAAGACGTGGCAGGATGTAGCTGAGCTCGATGTGACCAGGGATCTTCGCCCCACGTGGGAGGTAGATGACCAGCCCTTCGGCGGCGAAGAGGGTATTCAGTGCTACAAGTCCATCGGTAGCGATGGGGGCAATACGACCATAATGCTCCTGGGCTACCTCGGGGTAGAGGCGCACGAAGTCCGAAAGAGCACCGATGAAGATGCCAGGAGCGAAGGCCTGCGAAGCCCAGTAGGGAGCCCCATCCACGAGGTGGAGCTTCCAGTCTTCGGAGAAGATTGAGGGGAGGTCGGTACGCTGGTAGTTCTCGCTCTTGAAGCGAGGAAGCCCCAGACGAGCGAAGGCATCATAGGCAGCTTCGCGGTAGTGATTGAGGAGCTGTGGAGCCTCCTGAAACGCTTCGCTGTGGGCAAGCGAAGAGGTCGAGGTACTTCTTAGTAATTGCTTCCATAGCCTCGACTATGCTTCTACCTCTTCCTTGATCCAGTCGTAGCCACGCTCTTCGAGCTCGAGCGCCAGCTCAGGGCCACCGCTACGCACGATACGCCCCTTGTAGAGGACGTGGACGAAGTCGGGGCGGATATAGTCGAGGAGACGCTGGTAGTGCGTGATGACGATGGTGGAGTTCTCAGGGCTGCGTAGCTCATTGACCCCCTTGGCGACGATACGCAGGGCGTCGATGTCGAGACCACTATCCGTCTCATCGAGGATGGCGAGCTTAGGCTCAAGCATAGCCATCTGGAAGATCTCGTTGCGCTTCTTCTCACCACCGGAGAAGCCTTCGTTGACAGAGCGGCTGGCGAGCTTATTGTCCAGCTCGACAAGTTCGCGCTTCTGCTTCATCAGCTTGAGGAAGTCCGCAGCAGGGAGTGGGTCAAGGCCTGCAGCCTTGCGACGCTCGTTGAGTGCAGCGCGCATGAAGTTAACCATGCTGACCCCAGGTATCTCGACAGGATACTGGAAGCTGAGGAAGAGACCGAGGTGTGCGCGCTCTTCGGGCTCCAGCTCGAGGATGTCTTCACCCTCGAAGGTGACGGAGCCTTCGGTGACTTCGAAGTTAGGATGCCCGACCAAGACGGAGGAGAGAGTGCTCTTCCCCGAGCCGTTGGGCCCCATTATAGCGTGTACCTCGCCCTTGCCTACGGTGAGGTTAATTCCCTTGAGTATCTCTTTATCTCCAATAGATGCGTGGAGGTTCTCTATCTTAAGCATATCTATATATTCCTAATGTTGGGGTGATGGGGATTAGCCTACGGAGCCTTCGAGTGAGATGCTCAGGAGCTTCTGAGCCTCGACAGCGAACTCCATCGGGAGCTTGTTCATTACTTCCTTAGCATAGCCATTGACGATGAGCCCCACAGCTTCTTCGACACCGATACCACGCTGCTGGCAGTAGAAGATCTGGTCTTCGCTGATCTTGCTGGTCGTAGCTTCGTGCTCGATGATCGCCGTATCGTTGTCCACGTGGACGTAGGGGAAGGTATGTGCACCGCAGCGGTCGGAGAGCAAGAGGCTATCGCACTGCGAGTGGTTACGCGCATTCTCCGCATTGGGCCCGACATAGACCAAACCACGGTAGCTATTCTGACTCTTGCCAGCACTAATCCCCTTGGAGACGATGCGGCTACGGGTGTTCTTCCCGAGGTGAATCATCTTCGTACCCGTGTCGGCCTGCTGGAAGTTGTTCGTGACAGCCACGGAGTAGAATTCAGCGACAGAGTCATCACCTTCGAGTATGCAGCTGGGGTACTTCCACGTGATGGCGGAGCCCGTCTCGACCTGTGTCCAAGAGAGCTTCGACTTCGCCCCACGGCAGTGACCGCGCTTGGTAACGAAGTTGTAGACACCGCCCTTACCTTCCTTGTCGCCAGGATACCAGTTCTGCACGGTAGAGTACTTCACCTCGGCATCCTTCTCCACGATGATTTCGACGATGGCAGCGTGCAGTTGGTTCTCGTCACGCTGGGGAGCAGTACAGCCCTCGAGGTAGCTCACATAAGCTCCTTCGTCGGCAACGATGAGCGTACGCTCAAACTGCCCCGTGTTGATGGCGTTGATACGGAAGTAGGTGGAGAGCTCCATCGGGCAGCGTGTTCCCTTCGGGATGTAGACGAAGGAGCCATCACTGAAGACGGCGGAGTTCAGCGCAGCGAAATAATTATCCGTGTGGGGGACGACAGCTCCCAGATACTTCTTCACCAGCTCGGGGTACTCACGCACGGCTTCACTGAAGGAGCAGAAGATGATGCCCTTCTCCGCAAGCGTCTCACGGAAGGTCGTCTTGACCGAGACGGAGTCCATCACCGCATCGACAGCAATACCCGAGAGCATCTTCTGCTCCTCGAGGGGGATGCCGAGCTTCTCGAAGGTGCGCAGGAGCTCAGGGTCAACCTCATCGAGGCTCTTCGGTCCTTCCTTCTTCTTCGGAGCGGCGTAGTAGATGATATCTTGGTAGTCGATAGGGGGGATATTCAGCAGCGCCCAGTCGGGTTGCTCGAGGGTAAGCCAATGGCGATAAGCCTCAAGGCGGAACTGCAGGAGCCACTCCGGCTCACCTTTCTTCTCCGAGATGAGGCGAACGGTCTCCTCGCTCAGCCCCTTGCCGATGGTCTCGGTATCGATCTCGGTGGTGAAGCCATATTTGTAATCGCTCGAGGTGACCTCGTCGATAATCTGATCGTTATCTTGCATTAATTAACTATAAATGGTTATTCCTCCTGCTCTATAAACACAGAACAGTGGAATTTGGTTGCCCGTCCTACCTAAAAAGTAGGAATAGCGACCGTCCACATAGGGGCTACTTAGCGTAGCTGACGCTGCGGGTCTCGCGGATCACCGTGATCTTGACCTGCCCGGGGTAGGTCATCTCGTCCTGAATGCGCTTGGCGATTTCGGAGGAAAGCGTAGCGATGCTGCTGTCGTCCGTATTCTCTGCACCCACGATGACGCGGAGTTCACGACCCGCCTGGATGGCGTAGGTCTTCACCACTCCTGGGTAGGAGAGGGCGAGTTGCTCAAGGTCATTGAGTCGCTTGATATAGGCTTCGACAATCTCACGGCGAGCCCCTGGGCGTGCGCCGCTGATGGCATCACAGACCTGCACGATAGGAGCGATGAGGCTCTCCATCTCGATCTCGTCGTGGTGTGCTCCGACGGCGTTGCAGATGTTTGCCTTCTCCTTGTACTTCTCGCAGAGCTTCATCCCAAGGAGTGCGTGTGGCAGTTCGGGCTCATCGTCGGGCACCTTCCCGATGTCGTGCAGAAGACCAGCACGCTTGGCCTGCTTGGGGTTAAGGCCTAATTCGCTGGCCATAATAGCACAGAGATTGGCGGTCTCACGGGAGTGCTGCAGGAGATTCTGGCCGTAGGAAGAGCGATACTTCATCTTACCGATGAGGCGGATGAGCTCGGGGTGCATCCCGTGGATACCGAGGTCGATGACGGTGCGCTTCCCCGTCTCGATGATTTCTTCTTCGATCTGCTTACGCACCTTGGAGACCACTTCCTCGATGCGTGCAGGGTGAATGCGGCCATCCTGTACCAGCTGATGCAGGGCAAGGCGTGCCACCTCACGGCGCACAGGGTCGAAGCTACTCAGCACGATGGCCTCGGGGGTATCATCAACGATGATCTCAATCCCTGTAGCTGCTTCGAGGGCACGGATATTACGACCTTCACGACCGATGATACGGCCCTTGATCTCGTCACTCTCGATATGGAAGACGGTCACGGAGTTCTCAATGGCCGTCTCCGTAGCCAGACGCTGGATGGACTGCACGACGATCTTCTTGGCCTCCTTGTTGGCGGTCATCTTCGCCTCTTCGATGATCTCGTTGATATAGCCTTGGGCTTGGTCCTTGGCTTCAGCACGCAGACTCTCGATGAGTCGTTCGCGCGCCTCGTCAGCGGAGAGTCCTCCGATGGCCTCGAGACGCTTCTGCTCGCTCTGACGAAGGAGCTCGAGCTCGGCCTTCTTCTCTTCGTACTCGGCTTTCTTGACGTCGTATTCCTCCTTCTTCAGCTCGATACCTTCGCTCTGTAGGGCCAGCTTTTCCTTGAGTATATCGATTTCTTGGTTGCGCTTCTCCACTTCGTTGTGGCGCTGAGTGAGCTCTTGTTCGCGGGTCTTGAGTCGCCCCTCGATTTGCTTGAGCTTATTGTTGCGCTGCGCTACCTGCTGCTCGAGGTCGCCCTTGAGCTGGAGGAATTTCTCCTTGACTTCGAGGAGTTTCTTTTGCTTAAGTACCTCTGCTTCACGCTCTGCTTCGGAGAGGACGGCACGCGTCTTCTGACCGAGGAGCTTCTCGGACACAAGCCACGAAAGGGCTGCGCCGAGAATCAGCGCACCCAAGCAAATGATGATGATTGTAATGGTTCCCATTCCTTGTCTGTGATAAAAGTAGTGATGAAGGAAGGGACGCTGTGGCGGTGCTGGGCTCAGCTCTCAGTATCGATCAAGCGGCGTGCGTCGGCGATCAACGCATCCAAGGAGTCGTTGATGGCCTCGAGGCGCGGAGCCAGATGCTGGGTACGCTCCTCGAGCGCCTCCGTGCACTGGCGGTAGCGGGTCGCTATGTCGATGGCAGCCATAGACAAGTAGCCTTCGATGGGCACCTCCGAGCGATTGGGATACTTCTCCCGATAGAGGCGCATCGTATGGGCGAGCTCTTCACCGGCCTTGCGGTAGAAGTGCTCTTCACGGCGGGGCACACGCAGGGATATTCGTGCGTCGTTGACGACCATCGAGATGCGCTGGAGTGCCTCGGGATCCGTGTCTATAGCCATAATATATATAGGTGTAGGCTACCGCTCACTGGGAGGGAAGAAGCCTACGCTATAAGTCTTTACTCGGAGGACAGCTGCTGGATGCAGCGGTCTACCTCACTGATTATCTGATCCAAGAGTTGGCGTCCGTATGCTCGGTCAAGCCCCGAAGCCTCGGTAGAGGTCAGGGCAGAGGCCAAGGCGGAAGTCGCCTCTTGTTGCCGCGCTTTGTCGAGCTCTCGCTGCATCACAGCCAGAGCCTCCCCCTGCTCTCGAAGCTGCTCCTTGAGCCGAACGAGCTTAGCGTTCTGCTCGGCGACAATATCGACGAGGCGTCGGATATTGACTTCTAATCGCTGGAGCTGTGCGTCTTCTGCCTGGGTCATAGCGTCGTCATTCCTTACGGCGCAAAGGTACGCTTTTTTGGCGGGAGCTGGGGCATCATAAGGGAAGGGCAAAAGCATTGACCCGAGCCAGGTGCTGTAAAGCTATATTGGTCAACGAACAAAGCTATATAGGTCGCTCCACCGACCAATATAGGTCACGACGCGGAGCTATATAAGTTCGCTCGTCGACCAATATAGGTTACATTCCACCTCTCAGTAGCATCGTCCGAAAAGCAACTTGCCCTCGAGCTCCACAAGGGTGCTCGAGGGCAAGTCTTCAGTGTATGCTCACCCCTCGGGGCAAGCCAGTGGAGCAAGCTCCTACCGCGGGTTAGTACCCAGTATTCTGCTTGAGGTTGGCAGGATTAGCCTGGCGGTCAGCTTCAGGAATAGGATAGAGCTTGTAAATCTCCTTCACAGCAGCACCATCCTTCATACCGCCCTTCCAAGGCCAGAGGTAGTCACCAGAGACGAACTTACCGAAGCGGATCAGGTCGGTACGACGCTGACCCTCCCAGTAAAGCTCACGGCCACGCTCGCGCAGCATCTCGTTGAGGTCGGGGAGTGCCTTGTAGTTACCCGCATCGGAGCCATAAGCACGCTCACGTACCTTATTGAGGTAGCCAAGAGCCTTTGCCTTATCAACACTTGTATCACGGATAGCCGCTTCAGCATAGTTCAGGTAGAGCTCAGCCAGACGGAAGAGCGGGAAATCGCTATCGGCGCGGTCACCGTCCTTACCGTTAGCACCCTTAGAGGTGACGTTGCGGAACTTATAGACATAGACCCCTTCGTCGAACTTCGTCAGGTCAGAGATTTCCAGCGAAGCCCCAGGAGTAATGAGGGCACGCTTGTCCTTAGCTTCTGCGTCCTTGAAGAGTTCCCAGAGTCCCTTAGTACCACGGTTACCGCCCCATCCACCGTTGACGCCCATATTGACCTTGGTAGCGGCCTTGGCATTAGCGCTCGTGGAGGAGTTAATGAGGAAGGTCATCCCACCCCAGTTCTGCGAGAGCTGACCATCATAGTTCACCGAGAGCAAGACCTCAGGGTTATTCTGATCGTTGTCCGCCATAAAGAGCTGAGCGTAGTCCGACTTCAGGCTATACTTACCCGAGGTAATAACCTTCTCGGCATAGGTCGCAGCTTCGGCATAGCGAGCCTTCCCGGTATAGACCTCAGAGTTGAGGTAGAGGCGGGAGAGCAGTGCCCAGGCAGTAGCCTGATTAGCACGACCATAGACGGCAGCCTGTGGCGTGCTGAGCTCCCCTTCAATAGCCTTCAGCTCCTTCTCAACATAAGAGAAGAGTTCGGCACGGCTGATCTGACGAGGATAAACCTTACCCGTAGGCGTGGATTCATCGACGAAAGGAGGATTCCCGAA
>CAKMOP010000178.1 GCA_927910985.1 uncultured Porphyromonas sp.
GGAGACGAGGTTCGACCATTCCCACGTAGCGAGGAAGGTGATGAGGCCGAAGACGACCATATAAAGAAGGTGCTCACGCAGCAGAAGGGCTGCGAGAATCAGACCGACATAGAGGGAGCCGAAGATGGCTCGCTTGACGAGGTTACTCATTCGTTGTAGCTTCTGTATCTGTTGTAGGGGTTGTGGATGCTTGTTCTTCGCGTGCTTGGATCAGCTCATCGGTGCGACTGATCCAGGGACGCTTGCCGAAGATATGCTCTACGTCTTCGGTGTAGATGACCTCACGGTGAGGAGGAGCTGGGTCAGCTCCTGCAGTCCATCGGCGTGCTCACGAAGGAGGGCCTTGGCACGCTCGTACTCGAGGCGGACGATCTCGCGTGCCTCTTCGTCGATGATCTCGGCGGTGCGATCACTGTAGGGCTTGGTGAGTCCATAGCCATCGCCCTGCATATCGTAGTAGTTGACGTTGGGGAGCTTGTCGCTCATCCCGTAGTAGGCGACCATCGCATAGGCCGTCTTGGTGGTATGCTCGAGGTCATTGGCAGCTCCTGTGGAGATGCGTCCGAGGAAGACATCTTCGGCTGCACGACCGGCGAGCGTAGCACACATCTGATCGCGCAGGGCTTGCGTCGTGGTGATCTGTCGCTCTTCGGGGAGGTACCAAGCGGCGCCGAGGGCCTTGCCACGTGGGACGATGGTGACCTTGACCAGAGGGTTGGCGTACTTGAGGAACCAGCTGACGGTCGCGTGCCCTGCTTCGTGGAGGGCGATGCTGTGGCGCTCCTCTTCGGTGGTCATCTTGCTCTTCTTCTCCAGCCCCCCGACGACACGGTCGACGGCGTTCATAAAGTCATCGCGTGAGATGAATTCCTTGCCAGCGCGCGCTGCAATGAGGGCGGCTTCGTTACAGATATTGGCAATGTCCGCCCCCGAGAAGCCTGGGGTTCGGCGAGCTAAGAGGTCTACATCCACCGTCTCATCGATCTTGAGGGGACGGAGGTGTACGAGGAAGATCTCCTTGCGGTCGTGGACGTCGGGTAGGTCTACATAGATTTGTCTGTCGAAGCGACCAGCACGTAGGAGGGCGGCATCGAGGATGTCTGCACGGTTGGTCGCTGCGAGGATGATGATGCCGCTATTGGTGCCGAAGCCGTCCATCTCGGTGAGGAGCTGGTTGAGGGTGTTCTCCCGCTCGTCATTTCCCCCGAGGTTGTTGTTTCGGCCACGCGCACGTCCCACGGCATCGATTTCGTCGATGAAGATGATGCAGGGAGCTTTCTCCTTGGCGGTCTTGAAGAGGTCACGCACACGCGAAGCCCCGACACCGACGAACATCTCGACGAAGTCCGAGCCCGCGAGCGAGAAGAAGGGTACGTGCGCTTCACCTGCTACGGCCTTAGCCAGCAGCGTCTTCCCCGTCCCTGGAGGGCCTACGAGAAGGGCTCCCTTGGGGATCTTCCCACCGAGCTGCGTGTACTTATCGGGGTTCTTGAGGAAGTGGACGATTTCCTCGATCTCTTCCTTGGCTTCGTGCAAGCCGGCGACATCGTTGAAGGTCACCGAAGTCTTTTCCTTCTCGTAGAGCTGAGCTTTGCTCTTGCTGATGTTGAAGATGCCTCCGCCCATTCCAGCTCCACCGCCACCAGAGGCCCGGCGGAAGATGAAGATCCAGAAGATCGCTATGATGATGAGGGGAAAGACATTGGTCATCAAAGAAATCCAGCGCGAACTCTCCTGCTTGTAGGTGACTTTGGCGACCGTCCCGCTGGCGTCGTAGGCTTCGGCGAAGCGATCGACCGTGGGGATCTGCGTGGTGATGCTGTAGTCGATGCCCTTCTTCTCCCGCCCTAAGACAGGGGAGCGATGGGAGAAGAGACTGTCGGCGGCGGGCTTGGTGAGCTGTCCGACAGCCGTGCGCTCCGTGCGGTCGACGGTGATTTGGGTGAAGGCACCCTGGTACATCATCTGACGGAACTCGTTCCAGCTGGCGTCCTTGCTCTCGTCGAATCCGTTGTCCCAGAGGAAGATGCCTCCGAGGACGGCGAGGATGATCGCATAAATCCAGAGTTCTCTAAAGTGGAAAGGTCCCTCTGAACGACCTTTTTTCTTGTTCTGTATCATTCGTTATTTCTGTTGTCTTGTCGTGGAAGTGAGCCACTCTTCATCGAGCTGGGCTCTACTTTATTCCTAACAAAGACGATGCCAGCTTGGTTGGCTGGGGTGAGCGAACTGTGGGGCGGTGTGGTCTTGGCTCCGCTACTGGAGGAGCATCGACGCTACTGGATAAAGAAAAAAAGAGCGACGAAGGGAGTCCTACTCACTTGATCGCTCTTTGCGGAGAGGGCGGGATATGAACGCATCCCACCTATGTTGTTGTATGACAGGTTCTATCTAATCTAGTCAAGCGGGGAGTGTAGCAAAAGTGTAGCAGTTTTCTGACTGACTCTTGACTACTCTTCTGAATGGCTATTGAAAGTAAAACATCTCTCTTTTTCGGTTGACAAAGGTACAGAAAAACGAACGATAAGCAAAGCTTCTCTTTTATAGGTGTTTACGCATATCCTTGCTACACAGTCTGGTGCACGGTGCAAGCCCTATATATAGGGGGGCTTGCACCGTGCACCAGTGTCACCTGTGCGGCTGGGCAAAAATGACGTGTTCTCTTGAAGGAAACCCTTTCCCATCTCTATCTTATATCAGCCCCATTGCAGCCCGAAAGATATCTATGTTGCATCTGATGCAAGACCTCTTGCATTGGGCGCATAAACTTGCACGAAACGGGTTGGTTGAGCTCGGATGCGTTTATAACTTTGAGTATATGGAAAAACTACTCGATCTCCTGAGAGCTACTCGCCTGAAGAATGGAATTTCGCAAGACTATCTTGCTGTAAAGCTGGGAGTTTCCTCAAGCTCTGTCTCGCGCTGGGAATCTAAAGGTAACTTCCCCAGTGTCGATAAGCTCTTTGAGTATGCAGAGCTTTTGGGGTTTACTCTTCAAGAGGTTCTTGCACTCAGTGCAAATGCTCCAGTTGAAGTCCCCAAACCAGTGGGTAAGATTGAGATCTCTGCCTATGATAAAGCAACTTTCAAACGCCTTGTTGCACAACTACTCGAGGAGGGGGATGGTAACATTGAATTTGTCACAACACATCTGAAGTGATGGAAGTAATCTCTATGGAAAGCAGTGTCTATCAGGATTTGGTAGACCGACTTAATCGAATTGAGCAGTATGTTGAGCGTACCACGCACCTACTTCAAGATATTGATGATGAGCTCGAGATGTCCACTAAGGATCTCATAGAGACGTTGAATGTCTCGGAGTCAACCCTGTATCGTTGGCGCAAGAAGAACCTAGTTCGCTTTCGCTATACGGAGAGTGGCGATGTACGCTACTTCTACAAGTCTCTGCTTATCTGCGCTCGCTGTAACCGCTTGCGTATCTCAGGTATGCGTAATGATGAGCTTTTGGATCGTCTTTTGCGCTACAAGGATAAGCTCATCCTCTCGAGTTGTCTCGCTTCAGAACGATAATCCCCATGATGATCGACAAAGAGCAAGTACTGGCTTTGACGGATCAGGGCCTCAATATCTTCAGTCACTATCTGGGGTTTGAGGTCAATCTGCATCGTAATTTCCGGAGTCCGTTCTATGATGACAGGCGAGCTTCTTGTCATATCTACTACGACAAGAAATCGTCGATCTATAAGTACTACGACCATGGCGATCCCTCCTATGTGGGGGATTGCTTTTGGTTTGTAGCACAGTTGCGGGGCATTGATCTGAGAGCGGGCTTTCGTGAGATACTGCAGATTATTGTTCAAGAGCTGGGGCTTCGTATCCTTGCGGAAGAGCAGGCAAAGAAATCTGTTGCAACAGAGACTTTGCATACTTCTACGCTGAGTGAGTCTGTCCAGGATGAGCTCCCCTATAGCTTCGAGATTCAGCCTTTTGATGATGGGCTCTTAGCTTATTGGGCACACTATGGTATTTATGAAGATACCCTTAGGCGCTTTCGGGTGCGGTCATTGAAGAGCTATAGGAGCCAGACGAAGGAGGGTAAGCCCTTTGAGTTGAAAGCTAGCCCTACGGAACCTATCTATGCCTACATCGGTGATGGCTACATTAAGATTTATCGCCCGAACAGTTCGAAGATGCGCTTCCTTTATGGAGGGCGAATGCCCAGCCCCTATTGTTTCGGGATGGAGCAGCTCCCTAGTAAAGGTGATATGCTCTTCATTACGGGAGGGGAGAAGGATGTTCTCTCGCTTTCTGCTCGGCATTTCCATGCGATTTGCTTTAATAGCGAAACCGCACAGATTCCCGAGCGTATCATTGAGAGTTTGCAGCTACGTTTCCGGCATATCATCCTGCTTTATGATTCGGATGCTACCGGGCTTCGTGAGGCTCAGCGGCAGGTAGGTCGCTTGTCGGCTTATCATGTGAAGCAACTCCAACTTCCACTCAAAGGGACGAAGGCTGAGAAGGATATTTCGGATTACTTTGCTCTGGGGAATGAGGAGGCCGACTTCCGAGGGCTACTGAATATGCTCCTCTCTCAAATGTACACGCAAACGATGATGCTCCTACGCTCGTGTGAAATCGACTATGATAATCCTCCTGATGCCTCTAAGTCGCTCGTGGCTGTCAATGGGGTGCCTCTTGGAACACAGGATAACCTCTTCTGTATCACGGGGGGAGAGGGTACGGGTAAGAGCAACTATGTATCAGCGATTCTTGCTGGAGCCCTTGCTCAGCAACGCCTGGATGCCGAGCTGACCCTAGGGCTTGAAGTTACGCCGAATCCAAAGAGGCTGGCAGTCCTACACTACGATACGGAGCAGTCAGAGGCTCAGCTACACAAGAACCTGGGTAAGACGCATCCGCCGGGCATCGACTCACGGCTGTCCCAGATTTTTACCATTCGCTCTATCTAGCTTCGCTCTCGCGTAAGGATCGCTTGAAGCTTATCCAAGAGAGTATGGACATCTTTCATCACAAGCATGGGGGTATTCAACCTCGTGGTTATTGATGGTAATTGCCGACCTCATTCGCTCAGCTAATGATGAGACGGAGAGCATTGCTATCGTTGATGAGCTCTACCGCTTGGCCGGTATCTATAACACCTGCCTTATCTGCGTCCTTCACTTTGTACCTAGTGGGATAAAGCTCAGAGGGCATATTGGCTCTGAGCTGCAGCGTAAGGCGGCAGGTATCCTCTCCATTGAGAAAGATGATCATCCTGAATACTCGGTTGTCAAGGCCTTAAAAGTCAGAGATGGTAGTCCTTTGGATGTGCCGATGATGCTCTTCGGTTGGGATAAGGCTCTTGATATGCACGTTTACCGCGGGGAGAAGTCTAAGGAGGACAAAGATCGGCGTAAGAGTAGCGAGCTACTTGCTGTAGTTCGGGAGCTTTTCCGTACGACGAATCTCCTCTCCTATCAGGAGCTCTGCGAGGTGTTGATGCGTGAGCTCGAGATCAAAGATCGTACTGCAAAGAAGTACATTGCCTACATGAAAGAGCAAGGCATCCTTAGGCAGGATGCCCAAGGAAACTATCAAGAGAACAAGTCATGCCCCATCTAGAATTACCTCAGAGTGAGGCTCAGTTTCGGAGTCTTTTCAAGAAGCTTATGCTGATGGAA
Source organism: uncultured Porphyromonas sp. (assembly GCA_927910985.1). Taxonomy (GTDB): domain Bacteria; phylum Bacteroidota; class Bacteroidia; order Bacteroidales; family Porphyromonadaceae; genus Porphyromonas. Next base: position 5,646 of record CAKMOP010000178.1, read on the forward strand.
GCTAAGCTTGATGAGCTACTCTGCCTGCAAAGGCAAGAGCAAGAGTTCCGGGTTCATCCTCCCCTTCGGGCAGAGTACCTCGACATTATTGACGTGTCTAAGCTCCTCAAGGTGGAGCAGAAGACCATCTACAACTGGGTCTCCTTAGGGAAGATCCCCTACCTCAAGGCTAATGGTCGTTTGCTCTTTTTGAGAGCAGAGGTTGATGAGATGCTTAGGCGACGCGGGGAGTGGTAGCGATGAGGTTTTAGCCCCTGAGAGTTCTGCTGGTTGAAGTTCCGATCTTTATAATAAACTTATAGTGTATTATTTGGTGGAGTAATCAACTTTAGGGCAGGCGGAAGTCATCTTCAATTGCCTATCTTTGTGGTTGATGAAAACAAATAGTAATAAACTATGGGTGTATATAGAGAAGCAAAGATAAACCAGCTGCTTCAGCTTGCCCAGAAGGGCGGGCTCTTCTTCTCGAGCTGGCTACATGACCAAGGCTATAGTTCTCAGCTCCTTATGCGCTATCGTAAGTCTGGGTGGTTATCAGCTCTATCCAAGGGTGTTTTTTATCGTAAAGGAGAGAGCTTGTCTGCTTTGGGAGCCCTGGCTTCTTATCAAAGTCAAGTATCTTCTGACTTGTATGTTGCGGCTCATTCCGCTTTGGAGTTATGGGGGTTCAATCACTATGTCCCTATGGGCAAGCCAGTCTTGATGGTTGGCATGCGACAGCGCTCCGTCCCTTTATGGTTGAAATCCTCTTTGTTTGATCGTGATTTCAGACCATTTCATTCGTCGATACTTCAATCAGTTCGCCTTGCTTCATTCCAATATCAAGATTGGCTACTCCAAGTGTCGATCCCAGAACAGGCTTTTATCGAGTGTCTGTATTTAGCTCCCAAGCTATATAACTATGTCGATCTCTTCTATATAATGGAACAACTCACGGTGCTTCGAGCAGATGTACTGCAGTTGCTATTAGAGGAAGTCGATCATTATCGTGTGCGACGTCTTTTCCTTTATATGTCGGAAAAGGCTGGGCATGCTTGGTTCGACGATTTAGATGTATCCCGAATTGATATTGGTTCCCACAAGCATCAGCTGGTTAAGGATGGGGCCTATGTTGCTAAATACAAGATGACTATTCCTAAAGAATTATATAATTATGAATAGCCAGCAGTATCATCAGCAGGTAGCCTTGCTAATACGCATCATGCCTTCTGTCTATAGGATAAAAGAATTTGCTGTTCATGGAGGAACGGCGATCAATCTTTTCCATCAAGATATGCCTCGTTATTCTGTGGATATTGATCTTACTTATATCCCTATTGCTCCGAGGAGTGAGAGCTTGGCTGATATCAATCGCTTGTTGCAGGGCTTAAAAGAGCATATAGAGCGCACCATTCCTGGTATCAAAGTCATACACAGAGCCGATGTGTGGAAGCTACAGTGCGCTTATCAAGGTGCCCTAGTTAAGATTGAAGTCAATGGAATGAAAAGAGGCCTTCTTGGGGAAGCCGATATCCTGAGTTTGTGCCCTAAGGCTCAAGAAGTGTTCCAAGCAAGTTGTAAGGCTCGTATTGTTTCTTATGCTCAACTCTACGGAGGGAAGCTCGCTGCAGCTCTTAGTCGGCAACATCCTCGGGGACCTCTTTGATTTTTGGTTGATGCGAAAAGAGAATTGGGAGCAGGTCAAACAAGGTTTGCTCCTGAGCTTGTGTGGAAGTGACAAACCCATTATTGAGTCCTTGTCACCTCATCGCATCAACCAAGAAGAAGCTCTTGAGAATCAATTCAAGGGAATGACGAGTACGCCGTTTTCCTACCGTGATTATGAAGAGGCTCGCAAGAATCTTGTAGAGAGGGTTCGTGAGAACTGGACAGATAGGGATAAGAGGTTTCTCTTGTCATTTGAACAGGGCACTCCTGATTGGAGCCTTTGTGTAGCGGGTGATTTAGGACGGTTCCCGGCAGTTCAATGGAAGCTTCAAAACATTCAGAAGTTACGAGATAATAATCCAACAAAATTCCGAGAAGAGATGGAGCGCCTTAGCCACTTCTTGGAGCTTTCATCCTAATACAACTTATCTTTATCTGCACAAGTGGTTGGTAGCTCCTCTTACCTTATCTTCGGTTTAGCGAAGACGACTTTACTCACAGCTTCTTCCTTCTCGTTGGGTCGGGAAGCCGTGGATTGAGCTAAGGAGGATGATTCTTCTGGCGTAGCTGACTGCCCTACAGATATCGGGCGTGTGTTGCCTCCTCCATTGGGGGGCTGCTGTACGTTCTCTTTCTGCTGTATTACTTGGTCCTCTCCTTCCCCCTCGACTCTGTCCGTAGGGATGAGGGAGAGGGCTATTTTCTGTCAAGCTCTGCAGCCTGCGCTTTAAGGCTTCTAAGAGCCTCCTCCTTGCTCCACTGGCCGCTAGCCATCGCCTTGTAGATCTCGATGTCTTGTGCGGCTCTAGTAAGCTCCTTCTCGTGGGTTGCCATCACTTTGGGAATACGCTCGAGGGCTGAGAGAAAGTTTTGGCAGGCTAGCTTGGGGTCGCTGGCAAGTTTACCATTGTTGTAGGTGTAGTAGATGCTTCCCTCTCCCTTGACGAAGAATCGATTGACGGAGCCTTGGAAGAGATCTTTTGCTGAGCTCTCGGTCTTGACGAAGATGTTGAAGCCGTAGATTGATCCAATCTTGTGGTATTCTCCTTGGGTTCGAGCTTTCTCGGCTATTTCTTGCAGACGGGATGCTACAAGCTTCATGTCGCAATTCTCTGGAAGGCCCATCAGTTCTAACTTATTGATGGCATTGCCGTCTGTGTCACGTTGCACGCGGGCTTCAAATAAGGCCTGATCTCCCTTAGCTTCGGCCACACGGCTTGTGTGGAACTCTACGGAGTGCTCCAGTTCTTGGAGCTTTCCTGAAGCAGCGTCTCGCTCCTTCATGAAGTTCTTACGTTCTGACTCCAGGGCTGTGATCTTCTTGTCAAGTTTTGCCTTCTCCAGGAGGTCGGTATTGCCTGAGAGTACAGCCACGTATTCGGAGAAGTTCATTCCACTTTCCTCGTCCATAGAGCCCTCATCGATGGTTCGTGCACCGAGGGTATTGCTCTTGAGCTGGTTGATGAAGAGCTGCTTGTTGTGTAGGAGGTTGAACTTGTAGCTGTCGAGCGATCGTTCTACGGCATAGATGATGACATCGACCGTGTTATTCGCGCACTCCTTGGCTACTTGATTGCCCTTGCGTACGGCTCTTCCGTTGCGTTGCTCGAGGTCCGATGGTCTCCAGGGGGTATCCAGGTGATGAATGGCCACGGCTCGCTGCTGGGCGTTAACGCCTGTGCCGAGCATAGATGTTGAGCCGAAGATGATGCGGATCTCTCCTCGATTCATGGCCTCTACCATGGCTTTCTTCGCTCGCTCGTTCTTGCATTCCTGTATGAATCGTATCTCGTGAGCAGGGATCTTATAGTCTTCTATGAGCTTACGCTTGATTTCCGAATATACGTTCCATTCTCCTGGCTTGTAGGTTCCAAGGTCTGAGAAGACAAACTGGGTCCCTTTAGCTGCATCAAACCTCTGGTAGTATTGAGCCAGCATCTGTGCGCAGTGTGAGGCCTTGTTGTCGACGTGGTCGCTGTATTTCTCTTGGTTGATCATACGTAGGTCGAGGCTCATCTTGCGGGCGTAGTCGGTGGCGATAAGCATCTTGGCCTTTTCTTCCTTGTCACTTAGGGGCTCTCTACCGAGAAGCGTAGCGTCTCCTGAACGAGCAAACTCCATCAATCGTTTGATAAAATCCTCCTGCTCAGGCGTTGGTGGAATGTTGTGCAGGATCTCATTCTTTTCGGGACGGTCAATGCCAATATCCTTTGCTGTGCGGAAGTCGCAAATCTCCGCATAGAAGGCAGCAAGCTCAGGGACCTTGATGAAGGTGCGGAAGCGCTCTTTCTGGATGATCTCGTTAGTGATGGAGAACTCGTAGTCTGTGCTCTTTTGGGCAAAGACGGCAGCCCAGGCATCAAAGCTGTTGATGCCTTGTTTCTCGAGGGCTTGTGGGCGCAGATACTTGAAGAGAAGATAGAGCTCGGTCAAACTATTGGAGATTGTAGTGCCGCTGAGGAAGGTTGCTCCTAGATCTTTCCCTGAGCGCTCTTGGATGGTCCTAATGGCAAAGAGCAAGTTGAGCGCTCGTTGTGAGCCATCAGGGTTCCCTAGACCCGATACGCGGTCGTGGCGGGTATTGAACATGAGGTTCTTGAATTGGTGTGACTCATCGACGAAGAGGTGATCTATGCCCATCATCTTGAAATCCACGGCGTCATCCTTACGCTCGGAGATGCTGTCCTGGATGTCGTGGAGCTTGGCCTCGAGTGTTTGCTTCCGCTTCTCAAGTCCTTTGAGCATCCCGCGGGAGATGTCTTTGCCTTCTCTTCGGAGGACATTGAGGTTCTCTTCCACGGAGTCCATCTCCTTTTGTAGGATGGCTTGTTGTATCTCAAGGGCCTGAGGGATCATCCCGAACTGCTCGTGCGTCAGGATGATGCAATCCCAGTCGTTGTTCTTGATGTCGACAAAGATGCGCTGGCGGTTCTGCTTGGTGAAATCATCCTTGCCGGGGTAGAGTATCCGCGCATTAGGATAGGCCTTGCGGAAGGTGTCAGCGATATCAAAGACGTTGGCTTTGAGTCCTATGATCATGGGCTTATTTGCCAGTCCGAGTCGCTTCATCTCATAGGCCGCGGTACACATGATAAGCGTCTTTCCTGCCCCTACTTCATGGTCACAGATCCCCCCACCATTGGTTTTCAGCATCCATACGGCATCTTTCTGACTTTTGTATAGGTCAGGGATGCCGAGTCGCTTGAGGTCTAGGTCGGGGAAGCTCTGATGCGCTCCGTCGAAATTGGGGCGCACGAAGCAATTGAAGAGTTCGTTGTAGCGATCGGTGAGCTGCTCTTTGAATGTCTCGGGGCGTCTTGTGAGCCAATCGACAAAGGCTTGTCTAATCTCCTCGATCTTGTTGTTAGCTTGCTGGATTTTCTCGCCATCACGCACCTTGATGGACTTCGTTTCTCCCGAGGAGGGGTCGATGATCTCCTTGCTCTTGTTGATGTCGGGAATGGTATTATGCAGAGCGTGCTTCAGTAGGTGTAGCCCGTCGTATCGACGGAACTCACCTTGTACGGCGTATTTATGCCAGATGTTACCATTCTTCCGATCACAAGAGATGGTATACTCATCCATGTTGGCGTGATATGCCACACGGATATCTGTGCCGAAGAAGTCGGAGGCAAACTCACCGTACACAGCTGCTGGGATCCAGCGTTCCCCGAGGTTGAAGTCCAGGTCGGCAAAGGGTATAGGTGTTGGGCGTGCTGCCATAAGAGCTGCCAAGCTCTGTTTCCCTTCCTCGTGGTCGGGGTGGTCAAGTAGCCAAGAGGTCAGCCTATCAGCTTTCTCGATTACGTTGCCCGAGATGAACTTATCGGCTACCTCATAGCCACCTGCCTCAGGATTGTAGTAGATACGTCCCTCGAGGGCAGAGATGATGTCGTTCTCCTCCATCTCGGGAAGTAGCGAAGCCATGTAGGAGAGCTCCACACTTCCGTACTTGTTGAGCGAGGCTCCTAGAGCTTCGAGCGGGTCGGAAGCGATTGAGAGTTCGGCGGAGGAGAAGGCTGTGGGATGATCGAAGATATCCGCTTTGACGAAGTGTCCATCGATAGAGCGCTCAAGAAAGAGCATCTCCATCCCCGTGGCATCCATCTTAATGATGTCCGTATTGGCTTTCTTGTTCAGCTCTCCCCAGCGAGCGACATAGGCATCGTAGAGCCGGTTGAGCTTCTCCCGTTCCTCTTTGTCCTCGGCATGGTTGGTGGCCTCATAGTCATAGAGCCGGTGGTAGCTCTCGCGGATCTCTAT
>CAKMOP010000179.1 GCA_927910985.1 uncultured Porphyromonas sp.
CTGATGAAGGGAGCGAAGGACGTCCCACTGATGAAGCTCGCTGTAACCATCGAGGGCGACCACAACGCCGTCAACATCCAGCGTGTTGACTTCGCGCCCTTCTTTGCAGAAGGGACGACCCCTTGGGCTAAGCTCCATCTCTATGCTACGGAGACATCAGAGACCTTCTCCACAGCTAAGCTCTACGCAGATCACAACAACGGATTCTCGGGTACAACAGACTATCGCAAGCCTGGCACCTACTACTTCTTCCTCACAGCGGATGTAGCTCAGACAGCGCCTGCTGCAGCGCAGATCACCATCACGCCACGCAGCGTCACAGCTGGCGAAGAGACGAAGACACTCGATACGCCTCCTACCGCTACCTTCGCACTACAAGCAGGGATGCACGGAGACTTCACCGTTGGTTCTGCCTCAGGGGCACACTACCATTCCCTGAAAGAAGCTATCGATCAGCTGGCAAGTCGTGGGATCGATGGGCCTGTTCGCCTACGACTCAACGCAGGGACGTACGATGAGAACTTCGAGATTCCTGCTATCGCAGGACTCTCTGAGACCAACACGCTCACCATCGAGCCCACCTCTGGTCATCGTGGTGATGTCACCCTCACCAACACGCGCTACATAAAGAAGGACTATGGAGACGACAAGCCTGGTTACTTCACTATCGACGGCGCAGACTACGTCACACTACGAGGTCTGACCTTCACCACCTCAAAGGCTCAAGCTCCAGCCCTACTCCTTGTGCGTAACGGGAGCCAGCACCTCACCATCGAGGACTGTGCCTTCTCTGCGCCTCGCACTACGCAGCACATCCAAGGTGACATCGCTCTTGTGGGCACGCACCGTGGAAGCCAGCCCTATCCTAACAACGATTTCCTGCACCATCGCAACTCACAGTTCAGCGGTGGGTACCACGGAGTATCCTCCTCTGGATTGGGCGACAATATATCTACCAGTTCAGCATGGTGCCACCCTCGAAGGCAATACATTTGAGGATCAAGGATACAAAGCGATTTACCTGAATTGCATTGCAGATATAGCCGTTCGTAGTAACCACATCCTCGGCTCAGGCGATGTAAACTACCAGTATCAAGCGATGGACATCTCCCTCGGAGAAGGAGTAGAAATCATCGGGAACCGTGTACTCATCAAAGATATTTCGGGAAGGAATCCATCTGCTTTGGGTATCTCGCTTCGACGCACGACAGATCACCCTCAGCTGGTTCGCAAGCCCAGCCTCTTAGCTTCCAATGAAGTCATCATCGAGACCTCAGCAAAGCTTTCTGAAGCACATGCCTTCAGCTTTACCGATGAAGGGCTCGCGGACATCAAGCTCCTGCACAACTCCGTCCTTATCTCAGGGAAATACACGGGGAGCAACACTACGTCACTCTCCTTCACCTCGAAGGGAACGGGCAAGATCACGGGGCTGGAAGTGAAGAATAACCTCTGGCAAAACCTCACGTCAGGCGTTATCTACAAGACCATCGAGAAGATCACCCTCGAGTCTCCCGTCTTCGCTGACAACGTGAGCTATACGGCAGGCAAAGACTTCGCCAAGCTCGGAACTAAGACGCTCGACTCCCTCACCTGGAAGACCCAGATGAACGAGCCTACGAGTCGCACCGCTAAGATTGACTTCGTCAAGCCAGAGGAAAGCCTTCTACCGAAGGACTTCGCTCTACTCAGCTTTGCCAAAGCTCTGAAGGATGTACCCACAGACATCGTAGGTACGAAGCACCCTGAGGAGCATGTAGCAGCTGGGGCATACGAAGCCAAGGAACAGACCTTCCCTGCACTCGTCACTGGTTACCCCAAGCCCGTGAATCTCTCCGCAGAGAAGCCCGTGATAGAGGTCAAGGCTACCGACTTCGGGAAGTTCTCCTACCTTGTACGCAAGCAATCTGAAGCCGCACCTTCGGTGGAAGACCTGAAGGCTGCTCCCGCCAAGGAGATCGATCTCTATCCCAACGAAGCTATTCGCCTTACCCTCGACCAGCTCGAAGCACATGCAGCCTACCGCCTCTATCTGCTACCACGCAACCTCGCGGGAGACTACGCTACGGCACTGCTGACCTACGACTTCACCACCGACATCCTCCCCTCCGTCCCAGCAGACTTCCGAGGCTGCGGCTGTCGGTGCTTCGGATTTGAGAACGGCACCTATAAGTTTGCAGGCGGTAAGGTCTACGAAGTAAGGATGCTTATTCTTCGGACAGTCATCGCGCCCTCGAATGCACGGGCACGGTAACGATCAAGCCCACGAATACTCCTCTTGCCACGCAGCTCTCGGGCTTCTACCTCAAGAGCGATGCGCCTGTACATCTCTCGACGAAGAACGGGACTGCAGAAGGCAAGACAAAGGACATCCCCTCTACGGGTGATGTATGGCGCTATGTCAGCTTGCGCGACCTCGGTGAACTGACCGAACTCAGTCTCCAGGGAGACGGCAAGGCCTTCATTGATGACTTCACCGCCGAGCCTCAGAAGCTCCACATCAGCGCCAAGACCATAAAGGCTCAAGCTGGTGAAACGGCTTCTCTCAGCCAAGAAGCCGAAGGTGGCGTATGGCCTTACACCTACGTCTGGAGCAACGCTGCTGGCACGCAGGTGAGCGGGGAAGCGGTCTACAGCCTCAAAGCTGAGCGCACCCAGCACTTCACGCTCGAGGCAACGGATACCTGGGGACAGAAGGCCAGCGAGAAACTCCTGCTCGAAGTCTCTGGTGCGAAGCCAGCTATCGCCACCTTCGATGACCTTGCCCTCGAGCCCGAAACAGCATGGTACGGCAAGCGCGAATCCGAAGGGTACGATCACCGCTCATTCACCTACTACAGCGGTAGCTACTCCTTCCCCTGCAAGTATGCACCCTCATTACTCACCTGGGGAGGTGTCGCCTACTCCAACCAGACGAAGACCAGCTTCACCAGCCTCTTCCCCGACCAGTTCAATAGTGCCGTCGGGCATGGTGTCAACGGATCGAAGAATTACGCCGTAGCCTATGCCTATGGCAAGCAGACGGTGGAAGTACGTGCTACCCACGCCGGACCTGCCGTCATCCCGGGTACGTTCGTCACGAACACGGCTTGGGTGAAGGAAGTCACTCAGAAGGGCACCGGAATGGGTGATGAACCCCACAAGCCCTTCCACAAGGGCGACTACCTACTCCTCATCGCCAGCAATAGCGCTGGCACGAGAAAGCTCGAGTTCCCTCTGGTCGACTACCGAAGCAATAACCCTGCTGAGCGCTACGTCATTGACTCCTGGCAGTGGCTTGACCTCTCTGCCCTCGGCGAAACAGAGTCCGTCCGCTTCTCAATGGAAGGGACACGTATCGCCAACGGAGGTACGACTATCCCTGCTTACTTCTGTCTCGACGACTTCGGTAGCGAAATGCCAGCGAAGGAAATCGCTGCGCACACCATCGAGCCTCAGGCTACGGAAACAGTGGAACTTGAGAAGCTCTTCGCCGAAGCGGGTGCAGCCCCCACGGATTCCCCCCGTGCGATCTACACAGTCTCTACGAGTGATGATCACGTAGCTACGGCTACTCTTCAGGGCAATAAGCTCAGAATTACGGCACACGCTGCGGGTAAGGCTTCGCTCATCCTCAGCCAGCGTCAGGGTGGTAAGGCCGCTTACCTGCGCCTACCACTCACCGTCACCGAAGTGCAGCCTACACCTCAGCCCAAGCCTGGAGAAAAGCCCGAGGAAAAGCCTACTCCAGAAGTAAGTAGCGAACTGAAGGTCTACCCAAGTCCCGCAACCACCGAGATTCACCTCACGGCAAGCGGACGCGTAGAAGTCTTCAGCCTCACGGGTCAGCTGATGCTCACCATCGAGCACTATGCGGCAGGGCAAGCGATCCCCATCGCTCAGCTCCCTGCAGGTATCTACCTGGCTCGTACGTCTCATGGCGTCATCCGCTTCAGCAAGCACTAAGCTCACTACCTCCCTCTACAGAATACTGTAGCGCGTGGCTCCTCCCCCTTCGGGGAGTGAGCCACGCGCTTTATATTGCCAGCCGACCTCCATTCTACTCCACTATCCTTCCGCTCCCTTCCGCTGCGCACAAGCGCAGACGAGCTATTCTCCGCTATTTTCCAAAGGGAGGAAAGCAATCGTTCCATCCGAAGGAAAGACAGTGTTCCAAAAGAGGAACGGAAACGTTCCTCCTGAGAAAAAGCGGCAAGCCTCGAGAAACGAACTTCCTACAGCGGCCCAACGGGAAGTAACGCACAAAGTATTTCCTAAATTATTTAAGGCTGTTTCACCTGCAAACACAACGTCTCAAAGAGGTCTACCAACAAAAAAATCAGCCCCACACGCCCGAACTCAAGAGAGGAAAAACACGGAAAACACGAGTACTCCCAAAAGGATACATCCACATAATATCCAACAAGTTACAACCAATACACAAGAAACACGCCACCCCTTCTCTGATGACAAAACGGAGACTTCTACAGAGTTCCTCTATTCATCAAGGGAAGAGACTACTTCCACCCCTATTGCTGGGAAATAAAAATCTCTATATTTGGAGTGAATAGGCAGGAGTAGCGGTGGGAAGTCCACAGCAAAGAGAAAGAAAACACGTGAAAGGGAGTGAGGGAAACACCTCCAGTCCACCCACCTGATGATAGGATACAAGAGAGCAAACCCAATAACGGAGTCAAGCAAACGCATACATATCACTCTAAAACTACTATTCTTATGAGAAGAACTCTTTTCTTCCTCCTCTCCCTCTTCCTCTTCGTAGGGGTGGGATGGTCGCAGAAGAAGCAGATCACCGTCTCGGGGATTGTGATTTCTTCAGCCGACAAGGAGCCAGTCATCGCAGCCAGCGTATCCTGCGTTGAGTTCCCAACTTCAGGGACATTGACCGACGTCAAAGGGCACTTCACGCTCAAGCTACCCAGTACAGCGAAGCAACTGACCATCAGCTGTATCGGATATAATAGGCTACAGATCCCCATCACTTCGGGAGAGATGAAGATCGTCCTCAAGGCCGAAGAACAGGTCATCAAGGATGTCATCATCACGGGGTATGGTAACACACGTAAGTCCGCCTTCGCCGGGTCTGCCACGACGATCTCTACCAAGAATATGAAGGACGTCCCCACCGTCTCACTCGAAGACAAGCTCACGGGGGCTATCGCTGGGGTAGCTGTAAGCTCCAACTCGGGTCAACCTGGGAGTATCGCCACCGTGCGTATCCGTGGCTTGGGCTCGATTAAT
>CAKMOP010000180.1 GCA_927910985.1 uncultured Porphyromonas sp.
TATATAATGTATGTAGGGCAATTGCTAAGGCTTAGTTCCGAGGCAACTCCTCAAAGTCGACATAGTCGTCCGAGGAAGAGCGGGCGAACTTACGCGCCTCTATATCATCCAGCTCCTGCTTCTGTCGCCCCGAAGTAGCGGAGTCCGCAGCCCTTTCACTTTCAGAAGAGGCATCGGACGTACGGTAGTTGCTATTACGATAAGCCTGCTGACCCGCGGCCTCGTTCATACGACGCTGCACACGCTGCAGGAGCTTCACCACGAGCCAAGCCTGGATGCGTGGCCAGGAGAAATAGAGAAGGGCAAAGAGAAGGACTGCTATCAGGAAGCTCATATCAAATGCGGATTTAATGATGTACTATAAGACACAATCCTCTTCTGCAAAGAGCGTGCCAAAGCACACAGGCTATGCTTGCTTGTTCGAAGCAGAAGCAACCAGCGAAAGGATCAGGTAGGCGATGATCGTCACACTACATCCCATCCAACCAAGCCCAATGACGGAGCCCACCGCGATGATGATGAGAGCGAGCTGTGGCCACTTCTCACTTAGTGGCGCTTTCGATAGCTTGAAGGAGAACATCGGGAGCTCCCCGACCATCAGGAGCGACAGGACAAGGGCGAGCAGCAGGTAAACCACCAGCGTAGCAGAAGTACCCGCAAGCTCCCCAAGCGAAGGAATAGCCGACGTAGCACCGAGCCAAAAGAGCGCATTCGAAGGGACGGGCAGACCACGGAATGAGGTAGTCTGACGTGTGTCGTTATTAAACTTCGCCAAGCGCAGTGCCGCAAACGCAGGAATGATGAAGACGCCATAGGCAAGGTAATTCCCAGCCTCCAGCCCATCTAAGGCGTGAAAGGCCAGCACCGCAGGAGCCAGACCGAAGCTCACCACATCCGCCAGAGAATCCAAATCCTTCCCTATAGGAGAAGAGACACCTAAGAGGCGAGCCACCATCCCATCAAAGAAGTCAAAGACAGCAGCCAAGACGATGAGCCACATAGCCACCTCAGGGCGACCCGAGTGGAGCGTGAAGACAATGGCCAGCGACCCCGAGAGGAGGTTGCCTACGGTCAATATATTAGGGATATGCTTCTTGATGTTCATAGCTATTTTATAGGAGGGAAGCGTGAAGAGAATGAAGACTTCGCCGACTTAGCGTGGGAGCGTAGCGATGTCCGTGATATTCCCCTGCACCTTCTGACCAACCTTGACGTGCACCTGCGTACCTAAGGGGAGGTAGAGGTCGACACGCGAGCCGAACTTGATGAAGCCGAGGTTTTGATTGATATCTACGTGCTGACCCACCTCTGGGTAGGTGACAATACGGCGTGCAATAGCACCTGCGACCTGACGCACGAGGACACGGTCACCACCCTCCGTACGGATGATTACAGCCGAGCGCTCGTTGTCCGTGCTGCTCTTCGGCAGGTGAGCCGAGAGGAAACGGCCATCCGTATGGGAGACGTGCTCGACGACACCATTGCAGGGAATCCAGTTGACGTGCATATCGAAGACGCTCATAAAGACCGACACCTGCAGGCAACGGCAGCCCAGCAGTTCCTTCTCCTCCGTCTCTTCGACGACGACAACACGACCATCCGCAGGACAGACGATCTCCAGCGGACCATTGCTGTGCTTACGTGGTTCGTAGCGGAAGAAGTTCACGACCGCCAGATAGAAGACGATCGAGAGAGCAAGGATAACATAACTGAAGGCTCCTGCAAAAAGAGCAATAACACCATTCAGCAGGATGAGGGTGATGGCAAAGCCAATCAGCGGGCCGCGCCCTTCTTTGTGAAGCAACATAGGATTTATCGTATGGATACTTTACTACGAGGATAATATAATGTACAAATATACTCAAAAAGTGGTAGTTTGACGAACATCTTGTTCGAGTAAAGCCCCCGCAACCACTCGATAGATACTTCTCAAGGAGAAAAGGACAAGCGAGTACAGCACAGCGGATGGCATCAACAAGGAGCAGCAGCCGCCTCATCCCATCAGCACCTCCCCTACCCTATATATTAATGGTACGCGCGCGAAAGGAAGCCTCCAAAGGTAGCGCCCCATTGCCGTCGACCTTCTTGGGGGACACACCCCCTCCATCAGAGAGAAGCTATCCGAGCAATATAGCTTTGCACACTGAGCTATATTGGTCTCAGAGCCGACCTATATTGCTTTACGTGACCAGCTATATTGGTTCGTGCACCGACCTATATTGGTTCATACCACCCACCTATATAGCTTTCCCGACCAAGGCTTATCACGCCTCGAAGAGTCCTCCTTCGCTCATCGCACCCTCCTCTGCATTTACCCCCGTCTCCGAGCTGCCTTCCACAGCATCGACAGCGCAGATAGATGCATAAAGAATTATCGTATATTTGTGGACAATAGTGAACAACAACCCTCCTTACTCACCTAAACCACAGAAAGCGATGAGGCTCAAGAAAACCATTTTCTCCCTCCTTTCGGCGCTCTTCGTAGGTGCAACACTGGGACTTCCTTCGGCGCTCCAGGCCCAAGCTCCAGGCTCGATGCCACCTCTTCCCATAGACACCGCCGTACGCATTGGCAAGCTCCCCAACGGACTCACCTACTTCATCCGACATAATGAAGAGCCCAAGGGCCGCGCAGAATTTTACATCGCCCAGAAGGTAGGCTCTATGCAGGAAGAAGACTCCCAGCAGGGGCTCGCAC
>CAKMOP010000181.1 GCA_927910985.1 uncultured Porphyromonas sp.
CCCCACAAGGGATCGCACCATCTTGATCCAGGGAATCCCGAGGTACGTACCTACATTGCCCATCTGGCGACGGACTTAGTACGCCGCTATCCAGTCGATGGTATTCACTTCGTACTACTTCCGTTATCCAGAGGGGGCGGAGCATCTTCATGGATGGAGGAAGCTATGCGCTGCTAACATGTAATGGCTCGATAGCAAAAGCCGATTGGCGACGCAACAACCTTACACTTCAGCTCCGTGAAGTACGTGACTCTCTTCAGCACCTCGGAGCGCACACCCTCGTCAGTGTCGCTCCCTTAGGGAAGCTCCGCAAGATCGCAGATCTCGGTCGTCCCCACGGATGGACAGCCTATGAGTCTGTATACCAAGATCCCGAGACGTGGGGACGTGAAGGGCTTGTCGACTTCATCGTACCGATGATGTACTATCGTGACAATCTCTATAGCCCCTTCCTCCGTGAGTGGAAGGAGCGCGTAGAGCGCTATATCCCGGTAGTAGCTGGTCTTGCGCCCTACCGTGTCGAAGAGACAGGCTGGCCCGAGTCGGTCATCAAAGAGCAAATAGATGAAGAGCGCGAAGTGGGTCTATCGGGAGTCTGCTTCTTCCGCGAAGCTCATACGGGTGCTCGCTTCCCTGCCACGCGTCGCGTCATAGCTGAGGCCTTCCGTCCGACGGCTCTTCCTCTGGCGTTTGCTCGTGGGAAAGCCTTCCAAGCAGCGGCACCGACAGACCTTGTCCTCAAGCCTGCAGGACATGGCGAAGTACTTCTCTCGTGGCAGCAACCCGAGATAGCGAAGCATCTGCCACTCACTTGGCGGCTCTGGGTCATCACGACAGATACAAGCGGCATCAAGCACGCCACGCTCTTAGCACCACGTCTCTCCTCTCCGCAGTGCAAGCTCATTGCTACGGACTTTGATGGAAATAGATCCGTAGAGTTCGGTATCGAATCAGTAAATAGCTTCGGTGTCGCTACGCCCTGCACGGCTTCGCTCACCATCAGCCTTACCGACCTCAAGGCACTGGCTGGCGGTGGGAAGTAAGATGAACCTATATCTGCACATTCCCTTCTGCGCTAGTCGTTGCTCCTACTGCGACTTCTACACACAGACGGGTAGCCGTCTCCGCCGAGACTTTATCAACGCCCTCATCAGGGAGCTTCACCTTCGCCGAGGGGGAGCTCCCTGATGGTGCTTTCATTGAGCATATTTACTTCGGTGGGGGGACACCTTCGCTCCTCACTCCAGACGAGCTCACCCGCATCTTCGCGACCATCACCTCGCTCTACCCCCTCACAGGCTCGGGCGAAGTGACTATTGAATGCAACCCCCGATGACGTCACAGCGGACTACGCCCAAGCTCTTGGCTCGCTACCCATCAACCGCGTGAGTATGGGGGTACAGAGCTTCCATGCGGACGATCTCACCTTCCTCAACCGCCGTCACAGTGCCGAGCAAGTCTTCTCTGCAGTCGAAGCTCTCCGCCATCAAGGCATCGATAACCTGAGCCTGGATCTCATCTACGGCCTGCCTGGGCAAACTGAAGAACGATGGCTCGCTAATATCCGCACCTTCCTTTCGCTCGGTGTTCCACACCTCTCTGCCTATCACCTCATTTACGAGGAAGGTACGGCACTGACTCGCCTTGTCGAGCGTGGAAAGGTGCATCCCGTAAGCGAAGACGACAGCTTACGCTTCTTCGAGCTTCTTATCTCCGAGCTTAAGGGGGCTGGATACGAACACTACGAGATCTCCAACTTCGCCCTTCCCGACCGCTATGCACGGCATAATACAGGCTATTGGCAAGGAATTCCTTACTTAGGATTAGGGCCATCGGCTCATAGCTTTGACGGCGTGCGCTCTCGCTCACACAATGTAGCTTCGCTTGCTCACTACACGCGCGCACTCTTGGAGGGACAGCGCGACTACGAGACCGAGTACCTCAGTGATGAAGAGCTGCAGCACGAATACATCCTCACGCGTCTGCGTACCCAATGGGGCATCCCACTCGCAGACTATACAGCACGCTTCGGAGAGCGTGCCACAAACCTCCTGCTACAAGCAGCCAAGGAGCATCTCAACCGCGATCAGCTCACCTACAGCGAGGATACTCTCCGCCTAACACCCTCAGGTATCTTTGTCTCCGACGGCATCATCACCGACCTCTTCCAATAAGTCCATCTCTCATCTTACCGACATTACACCGAGCTTTGTGCACATTCTACCCAAGGAGCGCAAAGCAGATCATTGCAAAATAGTCGCCCCTGCCCCGTTCAGTGCGTACACTTCGGGGGCAGGGGCGACTATCTAATAGATGGAGGGACGGTTAATCTTCGTCAAGGTCTATCGGTGTCTCAGCTAAGAGTTGCTCAATGATGGGCGCAAGCTTCTCGGGCTTCGTTATCGGAGAGAAGCGCAGGACACGACTACCATCACGCGAGATGAGGAACTTGGTGAAGTTCCACTTAATGCACGACGTCAGTGTACCTGGGGCTACGTGCTTGAGGTAGCCGAAAATGGGGTCTGTATCACGACCATTGACTCGAACCTTCTTCATCATCGGGAAGGAAACCCCATAATTGAGCTGGCAGAAAGAAGCTGCGTCCTGCCCCGTGCGAAGCTCTTGCCCCAAGAACTGCCCACAGGGGAAGCCTAAGATGACTAAGCCTTGATCACGATAACGCTGGTACAGCTCTTCAAGCCCTGCGAACTGAGGGGTAAAGCCACACTTGCTGGCGGTATTGACAATCAGAAGAACCTTGCCTGCGAACTGCGAGAGGCGTACTAATTCACCCGAAGGACGCTGGGCAATGAAGTCATAAATCTTTTGTTGCATAATAATTTGGTGGGGATATGTTTAGCGTTTCATCGCACGATCCATCTCACGGCGGTCATCGCGCTCGCGCATAGTGGCACGCTTGTCGTAGACCTTCTTCCCTCGAGCTGGAGCGATGACGACCTTAGCGAGTCCACGATCAGAGATAAAGATTTTTACGGGGACGATAGTCACACCCGGGCTTTGTACATAGGCCTCAAGCTTACGAAGCTCCTTGCGATTCAGCAGGAGCTTGCGATCACGGCGAGCAGCATGGTTGTTGTATGAGCCGTAGAAATACTCGCTGATATTCGCACCCTTGAGCCATAATTCGCCATTATGGAAGTAGCAGAAGGCATCGACCAAGCTGGCCTTGCCGAGGCGAAGAGACTTGATCTCCGTACCCACGAGCACCATACCAGCGGTATAGGTGTCGAGGAGTTCGTAATCGAAGCGTGCACGGCGGTTCTGGATATTGACGGTGCGCTGTATCTTTTCTTTCATATAGGAGCTGTTATTGTGGAGCCTTTCGCCACAAGAAGAGTGCGATAACAACGAAGGCTACATTGGGGATCCAAGCTGCAATCCAAGGAGCTAAGAGCCCGACATTGGAGATCTGCGAGGTGAGCGAAGTAGCTAAGATGTATGCTAAGCATAGACCGAAGCCAATGACGAGGTTAATTCCTAAGCCGTTCTTCATCTTCTTGGACGAAAGCACCGCACCAATGAAGGTCAGGATGAAGGCCGAGAAGATAGCTGCATACCGATTATGTAGCTCCGTCTGGAAGAGGCGGGTATTGCTCGCCCCACGCTCCTTCTGTCGATCGATATAGCGAGTGAGCTGGTCATTGCGCATCTTCACAGCATCCTTCTCGTTGACGAGGAAGTCTGCAGGGCTAATCCGCAAGTTCGTATCTAAGTCATAACCTACGGTATCGGTAGCAGTAAGCCCCTTGAAGCGACGGATGTGGAAGTCTGCGAGCTTCCAGCGATCGAGCGTGTCGTAGGTCGCTTCGTCGGCCGTCAAGCGAGAAATGAGCTTCTGCCCTTTGAACTGATCCACCGCAAGAGAGGTGGCGCGCTTCGACAAGCTCTCGTAGTCTCGGATGTAGAGATAAGTATCCTTGGCTATAGCGATCTGGATATTGTTCGTATAGACTTCGTGGCGTGACTTGAGGTAGGTCTGCTCGAAGTTGAGACGTACACGGTTCCCCGAGGGGATGATGAAGCCATTGAGCACATAGGTCGCTGCTGCGATGAGCGTCGCTGCGACCATATACGGGCGCAGTAGACGACGGAAGCTCATTCCACTGGCCAGCATCGCTATGATCTCCGAGTTAGCTGCCAGCTTCGAGGTGAAGAAGATCACCGATATGAAGACGAAGAGCGGACTGAAGAGGTTCGCGTAATAGGGAATGAAGTTGAGGTAATAGTGGAAGAGAATCCCCGAGAGTGGCACTTCGGGCTTGAGGAAGTCCGTGATCTTGTCGTTGACATCGAAGACGACAGCCACCGCAAGGATCAGACCAATGGCGAAGAGGAACGTGGTGATGAAGGTGCGGATGATGTACCGATCCACTCGACCCAGCCAAGGATGGTAGGGCTTCTTCGCTGGGTGAGGAGGGGGACAATCGACCTGTTCCTCAAGCTGTTCTTGCTCGAGGTCTTCAGTGATGTCTTGGGGAGTCGTGCTCATAGCGTCCGAAGGGAAAAGAGCTTAGAGGCGGTTGTTGAGCTGGCGCACCATCTTATCCTTCCACTCCGAGAAGTCGCCAGCGAGGATATGTTCGCGCGCTTCACGTACCAGACGCAGATAGAAGGCAAGGTTGTGGATAGATGCAATTTGTAGCCCAAGGATCTCGTCCGCACGGATGAGATGATGCAGGTAAGCCAAGCTGTACTGCTTATCTACGAAGGACGTACCCTCAGGGTCAATGGGACTGAACTCCTGTGCCCACTTGGCATTGCGGATATTGATCGTGCCGTAGCTGGTGAAGAGCTGCCCATTGCGCCCATTACGTGTAGGCATGATGCAGTCGAACATATCAACCCCACGGGCAATGTTCTCGAGCAAGTTGATCGGCGTACCGACACCCATCAAGTAGCGAGGCTTGTCCTTCGGCAGGATGCTGTTGGTTAGCTCCACCATCTCGTACATCTTCTCCGTAGGCTCTCCGACGGCAAGCCCACCGATGGCATTCCCTTCAGCACCGAGCGAAGCAACGAACTCCGCAGCTCGAGTGCGCAGCTCGGGATAGACACAGCCCTGTACGATGGGGAAGAGGCTCTGGTGGTAGCCGTAGTGAGGATCTGTCTCCTGCACACGCTGCATACAACGACGTAGCCAACCTTCAGTCAGAGCAAGCGACTTCTTCGCATAGTGGAAGTCTGCATCCCCTGGACAGCATTCATCAAAAGCCATAATGATGTCGGCTCCAATGATACGCTCGATATCCATCACACGCTCGGGGGTGAAGAGGTGCTTCGATCCGTCGATGTGCGAGCGGAAGGTCACCCCTTCCTCCGTGATCTTACGGCGATGCGCCAAGCTGAAGACCTGATAGCCTCCGCTGTCGGTGAGGATCGAGCCCGACCAGCTATTGAACTTATGCAACCCGCCCGCCTTGTACAGGGTATCGAGCCCTGGGCGCAGGTAGAGGTGGTATGTATTGCCGAGGATGATCTGAGCGTGGATGTCGTCGCTCAGCTCGGTCATGTGGACAGCCTTCACCGAGCCTACCGTCCCGACGGGCATAAAGATCGGGGTAAGGATCTCCCCGTGGTCGGTCTCTATACGCCCAGCGCGCGCGGCAGTCTTAGTACAAGTCTTATGGATATCGAATTTCAGCATCGTTGTCGTTGATTCGTTGGAAGGCTCGCCCCTTGAGAGTGGGATGCGACCCACCAAGCCCTTGTGGAATGCAAAGATACGGCTTATAGGGCAATATCTCCCGATGGGTGCGAGGGCTTTTCGCTGGAGGGCAAGCACCTCAAGGTAGCCCCCTTGGGATCGTAGGGCGATTCGCAAGGAAAAAAGAAGGCGAAGGACATGGGGAAAGGAGCTGCTTGGGTAAAGCGCTCAAATTCCGTGCGCACAAAAAAAAATTATTTTTCGTGCTGCAATCTAGAAAGTTTCCCTGCGTGCGCACGCTAATTTTCTGCTCTGCGGAAGGAAGCAAATTTTCTTCCGCAGAGCGATTCCTTTCCTTGCGGTAAGAGCTTCCCCTTCGAGCTAAAGAAACTCCCCTTGCCCCTCCGAGAACGCCTGCTTTTGAGCTGAGGCGGAGAGAAAAACAAAGCCCCTCGCCCAGCAGCATCTGCGATAGGCGAGGGGCTTGTTCGTGGGGAAAGATCCAGCGGTGAGGCTGGATGCGAAGGGGCTAGTCCTTGCGGTAAGGGGCGACGATCTTGAAGCCTCGCCCTCGGAGTACGACTTGGCGATCCCTTACTTCCTCGACGTAGACGGTGTATTCACCCTCACGCTTGAGCGGATGTTCCTTGTAGAAGATGCTCGCATCCAGCCAGTCGATCTTGACCTTGCGGGCCTCGCCAACTACGGGGGCGACGATCTCGGGAGTGAGCGTGAGCACTCGGTTGACTCGCGACTCGGGGGTCAAGCCTTTCTTCGTGCGCAGCACTGGGATGCTGCTCTCGCTGAAACGTACGTACTTCCCCTTGAGCCGGGCCATGATCCTGCAGGGGAAGAGCTGGCTGAGCTGGCGGGAATTGGTCATGTAGACCCCGAAGCGGTCGGCCGATCCGGCACAGCGGACCTTGACGAGGATCTCCTTGGTCGTCTTGCCGTCCTCGCTGGTGGCGATCAGCTTGATGTCCCCTTCGTATTTGGCCTTGATCTTGACTAGACCCGTCTCGGCTTGCCAGACAATATCCGCCGCCTTCTCGGGATCTTCGACCTTGAGGCTCGCACGTGCGCCTCCCCCAGAGAGACTAAGCGTCTGCACGTCGTCGCCTGGACGGAGCGTCACGGCATCTTCATTCGAAGCGAAGGGAGGAGGGACGACCAGCACCCGCACCCGACGGACTTCGTCGTGGGAGCGCAGCGTGAGCGAGGTCTCGCCGTAGAGTAGCCCCGAGACCCGAAGCGTGTCTCGGCTAATGCTTGAAGAGGCGATGCGGGCATCTTCGATCGTGGCGGTGTACTTCCCATCGCCGCCCTTCAGTAGGATCATCCGTGTCTCGGACTGGGTAAGTTGGAGCTCCTTAGCATCCTCCTCGCCGAGACGGAGCGGGAGGATCGGACGGTCGCTCTCCTTGCGACAAGAGGCGACGAGGAGCACGAGGCTAAGTAGGAAT
>CAKMOP010000182.1 GCA_927910985.1 uncultured Porphyromonas sp.
CCATCGTGCGACCAACTCGATATGATGCGAGAGGACACAGCGACAGCGTAGCTCAGTGGGGAGTGCACTCAGAAGGGCTTCGAGCTCCGCCTCTGTAGCTTCAGGCTTGCGTATATGCACTCGCCCAACCCCCAAGCGCAGAAGGTGTGCGATGCTTAGAGCTTCGCAGGCACCTCCGAGCTCAGGCGGTGTGATGGCAATAATTTGATCGGCGTGCATCACTGCTGCTTATGATGGCTACAGGGAGCCTCGGTACTTAGAGCAAGCCCTTGAGCCGAGATGGTGGCACGCTGCTGTAGTAGCTGACGGAAGCTACGATTGGCACGCATTGAGCAGAAGTGCTCCCCACACATCGAGCAGAAGTGCTTCTCCTTGTGCGCCTCATCTGGCAGAGTCTGATCATGAAACTCCTGTGCACGCTCAGGGTCAAGTGCCAGATGGAACTGGTCTCTCCAGCGGAACTCGAAGCGAGCCTTACTCATGGCATGGTCACGCAGATAGGCTGTCGGATGTCCCTTCGCCAAGTCTGAGGCGTGAGCAGCGAGCTTATACGTCACGACTCCCTCACGGACGTCATTGCGCTCGGGCAGTCCTAAGTGTTCCTTCTGCGTCACATAGCAGAGCATAGCCGTACCATGATGCCCGATGATCGAAGCACCAATAGCTCCAGTGATGTGGTCATAGCCAGCACCAATATCGGAGACCAAAGGACCGAGGGTATAGAAGGGAGCTTCATCGCAGTCAAGGAGTTCGCGCGTCATATTCTCAGGGATGAGATGCATAGGGATATGCCCTGGTCCTTCGATCATCACCTGCACATCGTAGCGAGCTGCGATACGGTTGAGTTCACCAAGGGTCTTTAGTTCGGCGAACTGCGCTGCGTCATTAGCATCGTGAATACACCCAGGACGCAGACCATCCCCCAGCGAGAGGGAGACATCATAGCGAGCTGCGATTTGACAAATCTCCTCAAAGTGGGTATAGAGGAAGCTCTCCTCGTCGTGCTCTGTACACCATCCAGCCATAATCGCTCCACCACGGCTGACGATCCCAGTGAGTCTCTTGAGCGTCAAAGGAATGTGCTCCTTGCGCAGGCCGGCGTGGATGGTGAAGTAATCTACTCCTTGCTCCGCCTGCTCAATGAGCGTATCTCGATAGATTTCCCAGCTGAGGTCATAGGCATTCCCTCGTACCTTCTCTAAAGCTTGATAGAGGGGCACTGTCCCGATGGGTACTGGACTATTACGGATAATCCACTCGCGCGTCTCGTGGATGTGTCGCCCTGTGGAGAGATCCATCACCGTATCAGCCCCCCAGCGAGTAGCCCAGACGGCCTTCTCCACCTCTTCGGCGATGCTACTGGTGACGGCTGAGTTGCCGATGTTTGCGTTCACCTTACAGAGGAAGTTCCGCCCGATGATCATGGGCTCCAGCTCAGGATGATTGATATTGGCTGGAATGATTGCACGACCGCACGCTACTTCATCTCGGACGAACTCAGGAGTCACATACGAAGGGATTTGCGCCCCCAAGGGATTACCCTCCATAGCATAACGCTCCTTGACCTCGTCGATGAGCTGGTTTTCGCGTATCGCTACATACTCCATCTCTTCGGTGATGATCCCTTGCTTGGCATAGTGACGCTGGGTCACACACTGTCCCTTAGCGACTCGGGGATGCAGGGAAATATGGCGGTAGCGCAAGCCATCGAGCGAGCGTTGTTGCAGTCGTGAGCGCGTGTACTCGCTCCCAAGCTCTTCGCTATGCGTAGTATCGCCACGGCGTTCGATCCAAGACTCACGCTGGCGGGGCAACCCAGCCTCGAGGTCCACCTGATAGGCGCTATCGGTGTATGGACCTCCGGTATCGTAGACGACGACAGGCGGATTAGGGGTACGGCTACCGTCTTCATTAAGGGTGTCTGTGAGGCGTATGCGACGCATACCGACACGGAGCTCTGGGAAGAGCTGACCTGGTACATAGATTTTCTCAGAGCCGATGAGCGGGCCATGAGTGAGGACATCTTTAATCTTCATAAGTGTAGAGGAAATGTGCTTATCGTGGGAGAATGGGACTTAACCGCCGAAGGTCGGACGGATAATCAGGAGGGCATCTCCGTCCTGAAGCTGGTAGGTCGCAAAGGCTGCACGAGGTACCAGCTGGTCATTAACGGCAATAGCGGAGCGTGGAGGTAGGTCAATCTTCGCTAAGTCAAGAGCTTCGTGAAGGGTACACACGTGTGGGAGCATGATAGGAGCTCCATTGAGCTGGATCTTCATCATAAGTTAGTTAGTCGTCATAGTGTTAGCCAGAGGTGCGAAGTGATGACACACCTCTGGTGAGCCTGCGACCATAGGCGCAGACACTCTCTGGGGCTATGACGAGCACACAAGCTCGAGCACAATGCGAGTAACAGAAGATTATAGAGGGGGATAAGCGGCGAGATATCGCCATCACTCTCTGCCTACGCCAGCATTATCTGGATCAGGTCTTCGGGTATAATCTCAGCACAGCGTGAACCAATGTCCTACGCCAGCACCCCTTTGAGTTGCTCTACAGCAAAGGTAACCCTTTTCCTGATACTTTCAAGAAACGCACCGCAGACGTCCTCGACAAGGAGCTATTCTCTGACATAACAGAAGCCAGATCGGTGGCTCTTCCTTTTGTTATGGATGAGTCAGATTTTGCAACTGATTCATCAATTGCAATCTCGCGTCACAAGTAGAAATAAAAAAGGGGCATAGTATGCCCCTAAAGTTGTCTCATAAGGACTCGAACCTTAACAAACAGGACCAGAATCTGTTGTGCTACCATTACACCATGAGACAATACTTAGTGAACCTTGGCGGACTCGAACCGCCGACCCCTACCCTGTCAAGGTAGTGCTCTAAACCAACTGAGCTAAAGATTCTCTTCGTCTTTGACACTGCAAAGGTAAGCAAATATTCTGAACTACCAAATAGAAGAGCTTTCCATCGCTTGAAACGGTGTATCCCATTCACTCCACTCCCCCAACGCTTCTACATCAAAATCAACATTACTCACCGCGAGATTAGTAATCAAATAGAAGTCTTGCGTGCACACTTACATAAAAGGACTTTATCTAAACAGATCTGCAGATTAAGCACAACCTATATTCCACATTCTTTCCTCCTTTGGAAAGTTTGCTTTCCTACCGAGGATTGTGACCTTTCCACCTTTGGATGGAACATACTTCTCAGGCAAAATGGAACTATCAAATAAGGATCATCATAGATTGTGGCGAGATCCCGAGAGAGCGCACCTCTTGTATTTTCGGATATTTATACTACTTTTGCAGTGGGTAAGTCCTATACGACCAGCTCCCTTTGACTCCCCCAGGGCTTGATCGCAGCAAGGGTATTAGGTCGTAGCGGTGCGATATAGATCGCTTACCCACCTGCCTCTTTAGCTCAGTTGGCCAGAGCACGTGATTTGTAATCTCGGGGTCGTTGGTTCGAATCCGACAAGAGGCTCAAGCAAGAAGGGGATGTGTCGACAGGCACATCCCCTTCTCCATTCACAAGAGGTGGTATATAAAGCGTATAATCACCTTCTATCAAT
>CAKMOP010000183.1 GCA_927910985.1 uncultured Porphyromonas sp.
AGCTTCCGCCCATTGACATATATCGCAGTTCCCCCGATGGTCGCTAAGGAGTTATCCCCCTTGTTGCTCACCAAGACGCCTGGAGAATGCTTCAGCACATCCAGCGCAGTCCCTATATCTGTGAGGTAAGACTGAGCGACGTGAATCCGGATCTTCCCATTGGATGCGCTGGTCAGCGAGCGGGACTTGCGAGCGGTGACGACGATATCCTTTAGGGAAATATCCTCTACCTCCAGCTGGATATCGGGGAGTGTATCGGCCGAGGCGATAGCCATCTTTCTCTTCACCTCCTTATAGCCCAGTGCCCTTATACAAAGGAGGAACTCCCCCTTGCGCTGGAGGATCGAATACCGTCCAGCAGCATCAGTGAGCACAGACTCTACGAGGACATCTCCTGGAGAAGCCACCAGCATGACGAACGGCAGCATCCACTCCCCTGGCGGTTCTCGTCGAGGACTCTCCCCGTGACCTTTGTCTGCGCACTTCCCGAGATAGCATAGCCTATCGCCATACAAAACAGGAAGAGCCTTAGCGTAAATCTATTCATCGCTTTTGTGGTGGTAGTTATAAGCTCGATGGGACAGACCGCCCCACACTTGTGATGGATATCGAGGAGCTGCGGAAGCAACTTGATATTCCCTTATATGCAGGTATATAGCAAAGGTACGGTTAATTACATTAAATGCGTGGAACTAATCCTCGAGGCCACGGAGAAAGTAGCTACATCCTCTCCGCTTGGGTCAATGAGCACTCTTTGAGCATTGCGCAAGAAGCTGTAGGTGAGAAGAGTAATGAAATCACCTGTGTGCCCAAGCTCCTTGATAAACTTGCCCTTGAGGGGGCGGTTGTCACGATGGACGCCATGGGGACACAGGTAGAAATAGCCGAACAGATTGTCAAGAAGGAGGCTGATTTCGTCCTTGCACTCAAGGGGAATCAGCGCCATCTCTTTGAAGATGCCACAGATGCCTTCTCTACACGACAGCCGCACAAGCGGCACTTGGAGCAGGAGAAGGGTCACGGACGCAGCGACAAAAGGAATTACAAGATCCTACCTGTAGAGGGCAATCTTACTGAAGCCGTTACCCAGAGATGGCCGATGGTAAAGAGCTTGATTCGGGTTGAACACGAGGTGTCTAAGCCCGATGTGCAGCCGAAGAAAGAGACTCGTTACTACATCTCCAGCTTGGACTTCAATGATTTGTCTACCAAGGAAGTTGCCTATTATATCAGGGAACATTGGGGAATAGAGAACCGCCTTCACTGGCAATTGGATGTGACATTTAAAGAAGATGCCTGCCGTACACGCAAGAACTATTCCGCACGCAATCTAAACCTTCTTCATAAAGTTTACTTTAGCCATCCTTCGCCAGCAGAACGATAAGCTCTCCCTCAAGGCCAGACGCTGGAAATGTAGCCTACAGCTCGACTACCTCAAGAAAGTACTCGGATTTTGATGCGGGAGCCCTGGATATAAACAGCTCTGATATAGCCCCATCTTCCTCGCATCATCTCACCAGACATCATCGAGAAAATCTCAAACGAAACACAAGGCCTACTAATAACCAAGGTATAAGAGCAACGTATAGTTCCCAATCAAAGTAGTCTTTGAGGTAAGATGTCCCAAGCTTTGTTCATCAAGATATAACAGACCCAATAGGACATAAGCCAGCTTCTCCTTTCCCTGATTACAGAGGTAAGTCCCTCTAATATAAGTCGCTACAATGGAGCTATCTGTGGAATAGCACAAGCAAACCTATTCGCACCTATAGAGCTGGATCTGATCACCTATATTGGTTGGCTCGACGAGCTATATTGGTCGCGCATCAAACCTATATTGCTCCACGCATGAAGCTATATAGGTCAGATCACGAAGCTATATAGGTCGTGCTCCTATCAATAGGGCAGGTAGAAGCGCCGCCACATTCCAGGTCGACCTACCTTATAAATATTGGAAGTATCGTCTATAATGCTTACCTTTGCAACGCTTTAGAATGCTCTGCCCTCCAGTAGCATATCTAAGAGCTTAGGTAGAATCAGTAGCTCAGTCGGTAGAGCACATCCCTTTTAAGGATGGGGTCCTGGGTTCGAACCCCAGCTGATTCACACAGCGAGGATGCCGTGAGGTATCCTCGCTTCGCTATATAGCAAGAGTGTTCGTAGCCGTGAGATCAGCGTCACGACTACGAGCACTCTACTCTTTTACCCTGAGCTATATAAATCAGTCGACAAGTCCTTCGGGATAGCCTAAGAGATAGACGCGCTTGGTGGCACGGGTAATGGCCGTATAGATCCAGCGAACTAAGTTGCGATCTTCGGGGAGATAGCCCACAAAAGTCAAATCGACAAAGACGCACGACCACTGTCCCCCCTGTGCCTTGTGCGCAGTGACGGCATAGCCATACTTCACCTCCAAAGCCCCCCAAAAAGGATCTCGACGGATGGCCTTACGCCGCTCCGTGATCGAAGTAATGTCTGAATAGTCCGCCGCGATGAGATCAAAGAGCCGCTGACGATCGGCCTGAGAGCGCTGTGCAGTCGGCTCCTCCAGCGAACTAAGCAGCAGACGCACCTCCAGCGAATCATCTCGGTCAGGGAGATATACCGTAGCATCAGCAAAGTGCAACCCGTATTCATAGTAGTGACGTCTCAGACGCTTCACCTCGATAATTTCTCCGTTGGCGATGAAATCGGAGCGATCGGGACGCTTCGTGTAGTGGTAGTTGTTGCGTGCAACGATGAGCCGTTCACCCTGCACGACAGCCTCCTCTTCGTAGTACAGCACCGAGCTACGTATAGCGTGATTGCACTCAAGAGCCAGCTTATTGGACGGGCAAATGACCAAGCACTCCTCCTCTCCATACTTACGATAAGCGTCGTCCAGTGTCTCGATGAACGTACCAGGCTCCACGGGGAAGATTCCCCGCAATCCCTCCGTCTCCAGATGAATGGGGAGAAGAGCTTCGGGATCTTCATCCGCATATTCGTCAAGGAGCTCACGCAGCTGTGTCGCATTATGCAGGATACCACCACGCTTCTGACGCACGACTTCGCACAGCTCCATCCCATAAACGTGCAGGCCATAGCGTGAGGTCAGGACCTCGGCATTAAGCGCATCACTCAGAGAGGTCCCCACGGGAGGGAGCTGAGCCGTATCACCGACAAAGATGAGCTTAGCATCTTCTGCTGACCAGACGTAGGACAAGAGATCATCCAGCAGATTGCCCGAACCGAAGGGGCTCACCTCTCCGGTATCTCCAGCTATCATTGAGGCCTCATCCACGATAAAGAGAGTCGGCGTCGTGGCACTTACCCTTCCCAGCTGAAAGCTACCACCCTCCTCCTGCATCTGCGTAGAAGCCCTATAAATAGTGCGATGCACTGTCGAAGCAGCTCGCCCCGTAGAGGCAGACAAGACCTTAGCGGCTCGTCCAGTAGATGCCATAAGCTCAACCCGCAAGCCAGATTGTAGCGCCAGATCCGTGATGGTGCGTAAGAGAAAGGTCTTCCCCGTCCCAGCATACCCCGTCAACAAGAAAAGCGCATAGGGGGAAGGCTCTTCGAGATACTCACAAAGAGCACGCAAAGCATCCCGCTGATCAGAGGTAAAGCCCTCCTGAGAGAGTGAGTGAAGAGCAGTAAGGAGCGCGGTGTACGGCATGTAATAATAATTTCTATCTTTGTCCGTGTGAAGATAGTCATTTTGGGTAGAAGATTAGCCCGATGACTGCACACAATGAGCGTCGTCTAACTCAAACTACTACATAGATCCA
>CAKMOP010000184.1 GCA_927910985.1 uncultured Porphyromonas sp.
GCTCAGACAGTAGAAGGGTATCTGGAGCGTGTGCTTGAGTATCAGAGAGAAGTTAAGCACTGTGCGGGAGAGAGTGGAGAGATACACCAGCTTTTGGGACGTAGCCTTTTCTACTGCGGAGCTGGGAAGCCTCTTGGATTACCTCCCTCGTTTGGTGAAGGCTGTAGAGGCTTTTGCTGAAGGGCTACAGCTCTCAGTCTCCGCTACCCGAGAGGCCATTAAGCCTGCTTTCACTGAAGAGCTAAAGCATCAGCTCCGAGGGCTTGATGCTCTCTCCGGTGAATGGCTCAGTATATCAAGGAGGCAGAGCCTTGGGTATCGTATCAGTTCCCTTCCGATAGCTCCTTCTCTGTGGCGCTCTCTTCGTGCTTCTCTCGCTGGCAGACTCATCAGGGGCTGGTCGGGAAGTGGTATAGCTGGATACAGCTGCGTAGCGAACTTTCCTCGCAGGGCCTTGATATCGTCATTCGCGAGGTGGAGGTGAAGCGAGTAGATGCAGCGCAGCTTATGCAAGCCTTCTTTAAGGGGCTCTATCGTGCCTTAGCCGAGCAGAAGATAGCTCGGAGCGAGCTCCTCTGCACGTTTGAGGGTGAGCTTTTTGATCAGCAGGTGCAGCGCTACAAGGAGTTGACTGCAGAGTTCCAAGAGCTGTCGAAGAAGATGCTCTATGCTCGCTTGTCCAATCAGCTTCCTCATGTCTACGAGGACATAGATAATAGCTCGGAAATCGGGCGCCTCAATCGTAATATAGCCAATGGAGGGCGAGGTACTTCAATTCGTCAGCTGCTGGATGATATCCCTAACCTTCTACCGCGCCTCTGCCCTTGTATGCTGATGAGCCCTATGTCGGTGGCACAGTACATAGACTTAGGGGCGGAGAAGTACGACTTAGTGGTCTTCGACGAAGCCTCTCAGATGCCGACCAGTGAAGCTGTAGGAGCTATAGCTCGAGGGAATGCCCTCATCGTGGTAGGTGACCCCAAGCAGATGCCTCCAACGAGCTTCTTCAGTACAAACTCCGCTCGAGGAAGAAGAGGAGAGTCTCGATGACTTGGAGAGCATCTTGCAGGACTGCCAGGCTCTCAGTCTACCTTCGCTACAGCTGAATTGGCACTACCGCTCCCGCCATGAGAGCCTTATCGCCTTCAGTAACCATGAGTACTATGATGGGGAGCTCATTACCTTCCCCTCTGTGGATGACCAAGCGACGAAGGTGCGATTCATTCACATTAAGGGGACCTATGACAAGGGGAAGACCCGACAGAATAAGGCCGAAGCTGAGGCGATCGTCCATGAGGTATGCCGTCGTCTGCGTGATGATAGCTTGAGAGGAGAGAGTATGGGTATAGTGGCTTTTAGTGCCGCACAGCAGAATCTTATTGAAGATACGCTGACCGAGCGTATGGCTCGTGATACCTCGCTACAAGAGTTGGCCGACCAGCTCTATGAGCCTATCTTCATCAAGAACCTTGAGAATGTGCAGGGTGATGAGCGTGATGTCATCCTCTTCTCCATCGGCTATGGTGCAGATACCACGGGGCAGGTGAGCATGAACTTTGGCCCGTTGAATAAGGCGGGGGGTGAGCGTCGCCTCAATGTAGCCGTCAGTCGCGCTCGCTGTGAAATGCTGGTCTTCTCGACGATGACCAGTGATCAGATTGATCTGCGCCGTACGAAGGCTAAGGGAGTAGAGGGCTTGAAGCACTTCCTTGAGTATGCTGAGCGACAGACGCTCGTACGGCGCCCTCAGCCCGATACGGACTCTGCCGACCGCATCATCGCCGAGCAGATAGCTGATCGCTTACAGAAGGCTGGCTATCCTGCGATGACTCAGCTGGGACGCTCGAACTTCAAGGTCAACCTTGCTGTAGCCTTGCCCAGTGCACCAGATTGCTATCGCTTTAGGGATCTTGATCGATGGAGAAGCCTACCGACGTACTCAGACGACTCGAGATCGTGAGGTCGTACAGCCGAGCGTACTCGGGAGCCTCGACTGGGAGGTGATGCGTGTATGGAGTCCGGACTGGTTCCGCCAGCCTGACCTCGTCATAGAGCGCATCCTTGCCCGACTGAAGTCGCTCCCAGAGCGCCCTCTGAAGCAGCAGTCTACAGCAGTATCTTCTCCCTTCGCTATCACTGAGGCAGATCTGATCGCTGAGCCGATAAGCTCTTCTGAGGCGCTGGAGTACCCCGCTACCGATAGCTATACCAGCACTTCGCTGGAGGACTTCGTCCGTGAGGTCGTAGCCCGAGAGCAGCCTATTACCTATTCGCTCCTCTCAAAGCGTGTGGCGGCCTTCAAGTCCTTTGCGCGAGTTAGCTCGACGATTACGGGGATCGTGGATGCCCTACTGCCCATGTTCTTCACTGTCTCTGACCGTGATGGTCGGACTCTTTGGCTTACACAGAAAGATGGTGAGCGGTGGAAGGGGTACCGCCCCAATACTGCGATCGCAAAGCGTTCGATAGAAGAGATCCCTTCGGTCGAACTGATGGAGGTCCTTCTTGAAGTGGTGAAGCAGAATGTGTCGATCGCCCCTGATGCAGCGACCCTTATTGCTGCGAAGCGCATGGGATTCTCGCGTCGTGGAGCTAATGTCGATGCTGCCTTCTCCTATGCTCTTGAGCAATTGCTACAGAGAGGTTTACTCTTGGAGAACGAAGGGAAGCTTATACTGTCAAGATAGTTTTTCGCAAATCTGAGAGGGTAGAGTAGGGTACCTCCACTCTCCAGTCGTCTTTACAATCTGTGCCCAGTGATATATCTGATGATGAAGTATAACAATGCTGATGTACGGCGTCGTGATCGCCTGCTTAATGAAGAGCGTGATCTGGAGCTACTCCGCTCAGCTCAATGAGCACCGTCCTGCCAGCGAGGTGCAAGGGCTCTCTTCTCAGCGACTCTACACCATCCTGGGCGCAATGAGTCGAACAACCGTCAGGGCTTCAAGATTCAAGTCGGCTATCATCCCTACCTAAATGTGGTGCTGGTGGCCTACCTCGATCAAGGGCGTTCGGATCCCCTCCTGCACGACCTGACGAAGCTCCTACTGCCTCAGCTACCTGAGCAATAGGGAGGTCAGGCGAAGCTCCTCCGTGCCATCGACCTGTACTACGTCTCAGATGTGAGTCTCCGGAGCATCATCCACCCTGCTTCCACCAAGTGACGGAGAAAACCTCCGTCCCGAAGAGCGGGACGCAAAGAAGCCCAGCACAGGGGCACGAAGCACGCTGATTCGTGCCCCTGTGCGCCTTTACCCTTGAGCATAAGGCTGTCTGCAAGGTGAGCGCAGGAAGTTCCTCGCCTTTCCTCACGTGGAAAGGGAGGTCACCACACGAGGAAAGGAAACTTTCCATCGGTGGAAAGAGAGTGAAGCACCTTGCAATAGGCCGCCTTCGCCACATACACCTCAACTCCAGCCTCCGACGACAAGACCTACCAGTACGCATTAGCCCGCCCGAGCGACCAAGCAGGGCTCCCGCATCAAAATCGGCTTCAGTAGTGTTCTCTTCATAAGAATACTAACATACAATGGAAACCGCCCCTTACTTTTCTTCCGTCCATGACCCTCGCTTCGTCGGACGTTGCAAGCACAAACTCAGCGACATCCTCATGGTCACACTCATCACCTACCTTTGTGGAGGAGAGGATTATAGCGACATGTATCAGCTATGCCGCTTCCGAGGTAAAGAGTTCAAACCCCTACTTGAACTACCCAATGGTTGCCCAAGCGAAGACACCTTTGAGCGCGTCATGCAAGCCGTACCCCCCGATGAGATAGCCGCTTGTCTTGAAGTCTATACCTCGCAGATCATCAGGGATTTATCGGGTATGCACATTGCTATAGACGGCAAAAAGATGTGTGGAACGAATCCTCGAGGACACGGTGAGAGTAGCTATATCCTCTCGGCTTGGGTCAACGAATACCCTTAAGCATTGCTCAAGAAGCAGTGGGAGAGAA
>CAKMOP010000185.1 GCA_927910985.1 uncultured Porphyromonas sp.
AGTATTTTGCAGGGTGACGAGCTGTGCCGTATCGTTGGGCAGGGTGTAGTTCGTAGTCGTGCCATCGGCTTCGGTGCGGCTATGCCTCACCGTAGGAGTACCGAAGAGGGTCGCCCACTGCTCGCTCTGTTGGTGAGAGAAGAATCGGCGGCTCTGCTTGTTGTAGTAGCTCGTCAGAGAGACACTCCCCACAGGGACGAAGTAGGTCGAGTCCAAGCTCTGAAGCTCGTGCACTGCGCCAAGTCCTTCTCCTGAGGGGAGCTGCTTGCGTTTTGTGGTGCGGTAGGAGCCCAAGCGGTAGGACTGCGCTAAGAAGGCGTGCCCCGAGCGGATGCGGTTCGTTAGTTCGCCAGAGCTGATACGCACGGGTACGTCACGCGAACCGATACGTGTGCGGCTATTGGTATAGCGTTCGGGGTTGTAGATGTAGTCGGCATTGGTAATCCCGCCATTCTCCTCCTGCTTGTAGTAGTCGTTGGCGATGTAGGCGAAGAGCTCGTAGCGGTCACTGCGGTAGGAGGTGAAGAGGCGGTAGCGGGCATCCTTGCTGCGTGCCGCCGTATAGAAGCCACTGGCATAGACGTAGTCGAAGTTTGCGCCTATGTTGAGTTGCTTGCCGAGGTTCACGCCGAAGTCTCCAGAGATGACGTCTTCGCTCTCGTTGCTCTTGAAGTTCTTATGATAGCGCACGTAGGTGAAGGGGCTCTTCGTATCGTAGAAGCGTACCGCATCTGGCGTGTAGAGCATTCGGGCGTAGCCATCGAGGTAGAAGAAGTCGCTCACACGGCGTGGGCGATCGAAGAAGAGCTTCGCCTGCCAAACGCTATTGGTATTCCCTAAGTAGGAGACACCGAGGGAGCGATATTCAGGGGAGATGTACTCGAAGGTGTAGTGCGTCAGCGTGTCGGGCATCTCGACGCGTACGGCACGCGCTACGTCAGGCGTGAGCTTATAGGCCTTGAGCTTGTCGCCACGCACCATCTTGATTTCATCGGGTATTTCAGTGACTTCGCGCACTTGATAAGGGTCATAGGGGCGGCGCACAGGCTCTTGGCCCCAGAGGGAGGAGGTGGAGAGGGTGCACAGGGCACCGAGCAGGAGGCTTCTTATCTTCATCAAATAGAATAGGCGGAAAGATATGAGTTGGTCGAAGGGCTGAGGCAAGGAGCGCACGGACTAACAGTGCTCCATCCCGCAGCTGCAGCCTCGGGGGTCGAGCTCGATGGTCAGGTGATCGAGCTGATAGCGGCGTGCTACTTCGCGCACAGACTTCTTGAGGTCGGCTAAGACCTCGGGGCTGGTAGCACTGGCACAGTCATAGACGATGTGCAGGGAGGCGATGTGCTGCTCCCCATTGAGCGTCCATATATGCAGGTCGTGCAGGTCAAGGACTCCCGAGAGGGCGCGTACTTCTTCGCAGAAGGCTTCTTGGTCGACACCTTCGGGTACTCCCTGCAGGAGGATGAGGAAGTTGTCACGCAGAGCGAAGTAGACGTTATAGAGTATCCACGCTGTAATCCCTAAGGACAGCAGCGGGTCAAGGACCTTGAACGAGGGGAAGAAGTACATCACGATACTCACCACAAGCACCGCTATCCAGCCCAATACATCCTCCATCAAGTGCAGGCGCATCGAGCGTTCGTTGAGCGAAGACCCTCCGCTCATACGCCAGGCGGCGAAGCCGTTGATTAAAAGTCCGAAAACCGCTAAGAGGAGCATCCCCCCTGCGCGCGGTGGGTCGGTAGGCGTAATGAGGCGCTCAACGGACTCCGTGATGACAAAGATGGAGCCCACCAAGAGGATGGTGGAGATGAAGAGCGAGCCGAGGAGAGAAAACCGCTTGTAGCCGTAGCTGAAGTGGCTATCACGTCCCTTCTTTGAGAGTCGCTCCAGATACCACGCCACCCCGAGGGAGCAGGAGTCCCCTAAGTCGTGGAGCGAGTCCGAAAGGATGGCGACGCTCCCCGTATAGAGCCCACCGAAGAGCTCAATGATAGCGAAGAAGAGGTTGAGCAGGAAGGCCACAAGGATATTACCTTCGGCGTGATGATGATGGTGATGATGGTGCCCGTGGCTATGGCTATGCCCGTGACCGTGATTATGGTTATGGTCGTGGCAATGGTCGTGCGCGCACACCTCTTCGTGCTCGTGCTCGTGTTCGTGGGGCTTCATTGAAGTAGCTTATTTGTATAGAGCAATGATGCTGTATTTCTTTGACACAAAAATACAACTATTCCCCCTCTTTCCCCCTGCGCCCAGCAATCGTAGACTCCCCTACCCTTTCGTTATCCCCTGCCCCACGCCTTTCCCTCGGGGATAACCCTGGGGATAACCCTCGCAGCAAAAGCAAAGAAGGTCCGACTTCCTACGCGCTACTTCAGCCTTCGGGGGATAAAATGGAGGATTCTTCGAGGATAAGCCGGGGGATAAGGCGGTGCAAAGGGGCGCGCATCGTGTTCTCTGCCCACACAGACCCATAGTTGTCCACCGAAATCTCCCGCCGTAAAAGCGCATCCCAAGGGATGGATGTGGGGATAACCTATGTGCTGCATCTGCAGTCCAAGGAGGTTGTACTTCGGAGCAATAAAGGACGGGAAGCCAAGGAATATAGCTTTACCCCTCGAGCAATATAGCTCGAAGCGCAGAGCAATATTGCTCGACACACAAAGCAATATAGGTCGGAGCGCAAAGCTATAGAGCTTGGAGCACGAAGCAATCGAATAGTGCACTACCCTACTCCGCTTCTTGCCCCGCTCCTTCGACATAAAATAACCGAGGTCAAGAGGCGCAATGTGCGACCTCTTAACCTCGGTCAAAGATGATAGGAGAAGGCTACTTCTTCAGCGTACCTTCGAAGGTGACTGTTGACTCCGTTTTAGCAGCACCAAGTGCGGTAAGCACCTTAGTTAGCTCTTCGCTAATTGTCCTCTTCTGTAGACGTACAAGCAAGAGGAACATATCATATCGCCCAAACGTCAGCGTGCCGGTAATCTTATCTCCCGAGATTTTGAAGTCTCCCAACTTAGGCTCGATGGGCATTGCCCCGTACTTAGGGAGATGAATTGTACCACCGTTCTTCACCTTACCTTCGTACTTAGCTCCAGCCTTCGTGCCCGTGAAGGTAATGGTATTATCATCGAGCGTCACCTCCGTGAACTTACCCGTGCCGAGGACGGCATCGCCGAAGTTAATCTCTTCGAGATTCGTCTTGCCGACTTCGCCACCGAGGTCTACTTCCTTAGGGGAGACCTCTACCTTCGTGATGGTGTACACGTGGGTAGGCTTAGGTTCTTCGTTAGCTTTCTTCTTACCGCAAGAGGCCAGACCGAGTGTGAGGCCTGCGAGGAGGAGGGCAGAAGCCCATTTCTTGGTATTCATATCAATGTGTGAACTATAGTGAATGCATTTCCTTGAGTGGAAGGTAAGCACCTCCCTACAAGGGACAAAGGTAGCTCAATAGGCAGGCTTAGTCACTCGTCCTCTGCAATATACCTACACATAGGTAAGCGCCCCCAGATAGCACGTGCTATCTGGGGCGCTTCGCTCTAATAAGTATTGGGGATTAGAAGGGGCTTAAGCCTTCTTACCCTGATTAGCTACTGCTTCCATCAGCTTCTTAATTTCTTCGGGGTCACCGAGGAAGTAGTCCTTGACGAGGCGCAGCTCATCGTCGAACTCGAAGACGTAAGGAACAGCCGTAGGCAGGTTCAGCTCGACGATATCCTCATCGGAGATGCCCTTGAGCACCTTGATGATACCGCGCAGGCTATTACCGTGAGCGGCTACGAGGACGTCATCGTGCTGCATGAGCGAAGGGAAGATCTTGTCTTCCCAGTAGGGAAGCGTACGAGCGACCGTGTGGCAGAGCGCTTCGGTCAGAGGGAGGTAAGCAGGGACAACGCCCGTATAGCGAGGGTCAGCCTGTGGTGCACGCTCGTCCGTAGCTTCGAGCGCCGTGGGAGGTACATCGTAGCTACGACGCCAGATCTTGACCTGAGCATCGCCGTACTTCTCAGCCGTCTCAGCCTTGTTCAGCCCCTGAAGCATACCATAGTGCTTCTCATTGAGGCGCCAGCTCTTCTCTACGGGGATCCAGTCCAGATCCCATCACATCGAGGATCTGATTGAGGGTCTTAATCGCGCGCTTGAGGTAGGAAGTATAAGCCTGCGTGAAGTGGAAGCCGTTCTCCTTGAGGATGGCACCAGCCTTCTTAGCTTCTTCTACACCCTTCTCCGACAGGTCGACATTGGTCCAACCCGTGAAGCGGTTCTCCTTGTTCCACACGCTTTCGCCGTGACGGATCAGTACAATTCTCTTCATAATACGTTGATGATCTATAAGTGTATCAGTAATGAACTTGTTTATCGACTGCAAAGATAGCCAAACTTATCCGTGCTGATTGAGCTCACTCAGGAGCTGACGGACGGGCTCGCGCCAGTCTTCGCCATTGAGTGGCTGATAGGTATGGATGCCGAACTCACGTGCCATAGCGATATTCGCCGGGCCGTCGTCGAGGAAGAGCGTTTCCTCAGGGAGCATATTCCCCTCACGGAGCATCGTCTCGAAGATGCGGCGGTCGGGCTTGACCATACCCATCTCGCAGGAGGCAAACTTCTTCTCGCAGAACGAAGAGAGCGGACGGCCACTCGGCAGGAAGCGATCCGACTCGCAGAAGTCCATCACATAGGGGTTGGTATTCGAGAGGATGAAGATGCGGTAATCGGAGAGTTCGGCATCAATGAAGTCGAACTTATAAGCATCTACCTCGCGCAAGAAGCCGAAGTAGGCGTGAGCAATCTCATCATAGCTAAGGGTGCGACCTGCAAGCGAACTGAGGGCGGCACGGAATTCTGGTTCCGTCATGCGGCCTCTTCGACTTGTAGGAAGTAACCACTCTGGAGGTAGGGGTCCAGCATCTTCTCGACGTCCGGCACCCCAAGGGCAGCGAAGCGGCGCAGTGCTTCTTCCCTATCGAGTCGGAAGAGTACGCCACCGAGGTCTAATACGATGTTTCTTATCATTCAGCGTCTATGGTTTGGGTTGCATCGTGATGAGCGGGATGAGCATCTCTTCGAGGGAAATGCCTCCGTGCTGGAAGGTATCACGATAGTACTGTACGTAGTAATTGTAATTGTTGGGGTAGGCGAAGAAGTCATCACTATAGCTGAAGACATAGTGGTCAGAGAGATTGGACTGCGGTAGTCCGATCTTCGCTGGCGCAGTGGCTTCGTAGACTGCCTTGGGATTGTAGGAAAGGGTCTTCCCGACCTTATAGCGGAGGTTCGTGTTGGTGTTCTTATCGCCGACGATCTTCACGGGGTTCTTTACACGAATAGTGCCGTGGTCGGTAGTGAGAATCACGCGGTAGCCCATCTCGGCGATGTGCTTGAAAAGGTTGTACGTCGTCGAATGGCGGAACCAGCTCTTAGTCAGCGAGCGGTACGCAGCTTCGGTGTTGGCCAGCTCACGTATCATCTTGCTCTCGGTGCGTGCGTGAGAGAGCATATCAACGAAGTTAAGCACGATGACGTTGAGCTGATACTGCTTGAGTCCGTTGAGGTTGCCCAAGAGACGCTCACCGAAGCGCGCTTCATACACCTTATTATAGGAGAAGGAATAGTTCTTGCGGTAGCGCTGGATGAGCGTCTGGATCATCGGCTCTTCGTTGAGGTTCTTCCCCTCTTCGCTCTCTTCATCGACCCACAGGTCGGGGAACATCTTCGCGATGTCCAGCGGCATCAGCCCTGAGAAGATAGCGTTGCGCGCGTACTGCGTGGCTGTCGGCAGGATGGAGAGGTAAAGGTCTTCTTCGTCGAAAGTGTAGAACTCGCTCAGCATCGACTTGACCGACTCCCACTGATCGTAGCGGAAGTTGTCAATGAGGATGAAGAAGACTTTCTCCCCAGCATCCAGCAGCGGGAAGACCTTCTTTTTGAAGAGATCAGGACTCATCACAGGTCGCGTCTCTGGCTCACGTATCCAGCCCTCATAGTTGCGACTGATGAAGCGGCTGAAGAGGCGGCCTGCCTCCCCCTTCTGCATCTCTAAGAGCTCCTGCATCTGTGCGTCGCCTTGCTCCAGCTCGAGCTCCCAGTGCACCAGACGGCGGTAGAGGTCCTTCCACTCATCCAGAGAGAGGCGGTCGCTCATCTGTGCGCTGAGCTGAGCAAACTCCTGGCGGTAGTTCATCGTGGTGGCTTCGCTGATGATACTGCTCTGATGGAGGTTCTTCTTCAGCGACAGCAGGAGCTGATTCGGATTGACGGGCTTGATGAGGTAATCGGTGATTTTCCCGCCGATGGCTTGATTCATCAGGTCTTCTTCTTCGCTCTTAGTGACCATAATCACAGGGAGGAAGGGGCGTAGCCTCCTTGATGCGCTGCAGGGTGTCCAAGCCCGTAAGCCCGGGCATATTTTCGTCTAAGAAGACGAGGTCGAAGGTCTGAGTCGTGACCGCATCAATAGCATCGGTGCCGCTCAAGACGGGAGTCACCTCGTAGCCTTTACTCTTGAGGAAGAGGATATGTGGCTTGAGCAAGTCGATCTCATCGTCTGCCCAAAGGATTTGGTACACTTTGTTACTGCTCATAATGTTGCGAAGATACATAAAAGTTGT
Organism: uncultured Porphyromonas sp.; assembly: GCA_927910985.1. Lineage (GTDB taxonomy): Bacteria > Bacteroidota > Bacteroidia > Bacteroidales > Porphyromonadaceae > Porphyromonas. Next base: position 6,618 of record CAKMOP010000185.1, read on the forward strand.
GGGGAGGTCTCTACCTTATTATAACGTAGAAGCTACGCCACTCAGTACCCACTTCTCGATCCCATAGGCAGAGCAAAAGCGTGCGCCCCATCCGACTCCAAGGAATCGAATGGGGCGCACGCACCTAAGGTAAAGGGTCACCGCCGGCTACATATCCAGCGGGGTCTTGGGATAGAGGTGATCCCACCACTGGCTCTTGCCTTGCAGGTACTTAGCGAACCAAGCCTGGATGGTCTGCATCCAGCGGTCTTGTCGCTCGGGCTCAAGGATGTGGTGGTCTTCGCCTGTGATCTCTACGAGCTCGACCGTACGCCCGAGGATCTTCAGCGCATTGTACATCGCGGTACTTTCGCTGGGAGGAACGTTCACATCGGCCGTACCGTGCAGGAGAAGTAGAGGTGTGTGGATCTTGTCGGCATTGAAGAGCGGGCTGTGCTTGGTGTACAGATCAGGATTGTTCCAAGGGAAACTACCTTCGGAGGCCACTGTGCTATAGCTAAGCCCCCAGTAGCCCCCAGCCCAGTAGCTGGAGATCGAGCTGATACCGGCGTGGCTGACAGCAGCGGCGAAGATATCTGTGCGCGTCTGGAGGTACTGGGTCATAAAGCCCCCATAGCTGGCTCCAGTACAGCCGATCTTCGTAGCATCAACGAAGGGATGAGCAGCGACAAAAGCCTTCACAGCGCCGATAATATCATCCGCCGTCTTCGTCCCCCAGGCATTCAGGTGGTCAGCAGCGAAGCTCTGACCATAGCCGACCGTACCACGAGGGTTGAGCGAATAGGCTACATAACCCTGTGCGGCGAACATCGCCAAGTCGTAGGTCGTATCTAAGACACGATCCAAGGGGATCGTACCTCCATAGTAGTAGACGACCATCGGATACTTCTTTGAGGGATCGAAGTTGGGGGGGAGATAGTACCAGCCATCAATATCGACTCCATCGGGCGTGCGATAGACGAAGTCCTTCCCTGGAGTGAACTTCACCCCACGCAGGTTCTCAGCTGAAAGATCCCAGACGAGCTTACTCTTACCCGAAGGCTCTAAGCTATAGAGACGGTCAGAATTGTTGAGGCTCTGCCCGAAGTAGTAGAAGGTATTGCCCTGGTCGGCGACACCGAAGCCACGCACGACATCTTCCTTCGTGTCGAGCTGGGTGATTTTATTCGTCTTGACATCGAGGCGGTACAGGCTTTGGCGACTGCCATTATTGGCCAAGAGATAGAAAGCCTTGCCCTTGGCGTGATACTCAATCTGCTCGATGCTGGGGTCAAAGTCGCGTGTGAGTGGGGTGACGTGACCTGTGGGGATATGGATACGGAAGAGCTCGTGTTCGTAGCCATTACCCACACGACCATTAGGTAAGGTATTCCCCACGCCTCCGAAGCTATTGGGCGAACCCATCACCAAGACATCCTCCGTACCAGGGATGAAGTATGCGCTGGCGATCTCAAACTGCTTAGAGAAGACCGTATCGATGCGTCCCGTCTCGGGCGTATAGCGCAGTACGGTTGTCTGATCGAAGGGGCTATGCTGCCAGTCCTGCGTACCGAGCCCCAATAAGAGCTGTCGCCCATCGGCAGAGATGTCGAAGAGGCTGGTCGAGCGGTGTCCGTAGAGTACGGGGGCGTAGATACCAGTGGCGATGTCGTAGCGATAAAGTTCCTGACGATCGCGCGCTCCAGGCTGGCGGTCATCTGGAGAAAGGCGGCGGATGAGGAGCTTATCCTTCTCGGGACCTTCGACATCTTCATAAAGGTAGATGGAGCGCTTGTCAGGACTGATGACGAATTGATCGCCTCCAGGGATCTGATCGATCCATACGGTACTACGCCCTGAGAGTGGATCAATCTTCATAAGCTGATTACCAGCCTTATTCGAGGTGCGCATCACCAGTACATCCTCATCGGGGAACCATTCGGCTCCGTAGAGCGACTGCGTCGTGCGTAGCACCTTGCCCGTAGCTCCGTCACGGAGTTCTTGGTAAGTCACGCCCTTCTTCGGGTCACGCTGGGAGTAGGTCACCAGTACGTACTTCCCCGAAGGAGATACATTGGAATAGTAAAGACGCTTGCCGTGATTCAGATAGTTCCAGTTGATGTAGCGAATACCCTCTTCTGCAGCCTTGAGATCCAGCTGGGGCAAACCTTCTTCAGGCTCAAAGACGAGCTTGAAGTCTGCACGCGCCTTATCCTCAGAGGTAGCCAAGACCTTGACGACAAGGTCTTTATTCGTGGCGATGAGCGTCAGGGGTATGGAGACAGCAGGGACGGTGTCACTCTCGGCGAGCGTCTCTTCGTTTGACCCCAAGAGTTCCTCGCCATCATAGACGGCGTAGCGTGCACGCCCGAAGAGCTTGAGGGTTCCCTTGGTGAAGGTAGGACTGATGAGGGAGAAGGAGTAGGAGGAGAAGGTGCTGGCACCGCGTGTAGGCTGAGGGAGCGCAAAGTAGCCACTCTTAGCAGCAGTGATAGACGTACCCTTGAGATCTTCGGCCTTGTAGGCGGTCTTCAGTAGGGAGCTGAGTGTGAACTTCTGATTGTTTACATTGACCGAATCAATCATCACTGGTCGGTTCACGGTGTGGGTGCCGTAGCTGGTGGCTCGGGTGAGCGTCTGAGCTTGGGCAGTGCTCCCTGCCACGCAGAGTGCGAGCAAGGCCAGACTTGTAGTCGTTCGTTTCATAGCGTTTGTGTAGATGTGTATGTATCGTGGGAGCTGGCTCTATGATGCGCCGTGAGGGCTTGCCCTCGTCCTCCTAAGGGCAAAGATACGAACTACCTCGGTAAGTTCTTCGACCTGAGAAAAACGAAGCGACATCGACTGTCATCCGCCCCCCAAAGGGGCACTAAATGAGAGGCATTTCAAAGGTCAGCAGAGCACGGCCAAGAGATGAACAGAGCGACCTATATAGCTTGCCACTCCGACCTATATTGCTCCGTCTGCTGACCTATATTGCTTCGCCCACGAAGCAATATAGGTTCATCCACCCTCCTTTATAGGTTGTCGAATAAGCCCCCTGAGCTTAGTCCACAGTAGTAAGACGTTGCGACCGCTTAAAAGGGTAGCACTCGGGGGAGAACGCAGAAACAATTAGCGTACCTTTGTAGGCGTTAAGAATAAAACAGCTTCGAATAAATACATACGATATGGCTACAATCAAATGTATAGGTGTGCTCACCTCGGGAGGTGACGCACCAGGGATGAACGCTGCTATCCGCTCCGTCACCCGAACAGCTATCTATCACGGCATCCGCGTCAAAGGTATTTACCGTGGGTACAAAGGCTTAATCACAGGCGAAATAGAGGACTTTGAGACCCAGCACGTAAGCAACATCATCCAGCGTGGTGGGACGATCCTCAAGACCGCCCGTTGCCCCGAGTTCCGTACCCCCGAAGGACGTGCCTTGGCGCACGAGACGATGCGCGCCCACGGCATTGATGCTCTGGTCGTCATCGGAGGCGATGGCTCGCTCTCTGGCGCACGGGAGTTCGCCGA
>CAKMOP010000186.1 GCA_927910985.1 uncultured Porphyromonas sp.
TTACCCCTGATGAAGACGGGGCTGTGCGGATCGTGATTCATTGCTTGAGTATTCATATCTGGGGGCATTCTTGAGTTTCAAGAGCAGGGACAAGATGCTCCGCGACACAAGGACAAGGGTGCTTGTCTCTTGGCGTGTGGAGCGGAGCGTATATCTTGGCTCTTGAGACTCAAGTACCCCAGTGGAATCTTACTCTTGAACGTATATCTCAGCCTTGTCCACGATGGGCAAGTGGTTCTCCTCAATGAGCAGGACGATGGTACCTGTCAGCTCGGTGTAGAGTAGCTCATACTCACGTCTTCCGTCAAAATCATCGGGGAGATCATACTTTGAGAAGACTGCTTGGATGGACTTGGTGCCCAAGAGGATGGGTGCGAGCCTATGGGGGATGGGCTCAAGAAGCTCTTCAGAGAACTCCTGCTCAAGGATGGAGACGAGGGTGTCATACTTGGAGAAGTGGAGTCCCTGATAGAGGATCTCGCTGGCCATTGCCTCCGCCTCGAGGTGCGAGAAGCCTTGGGCTACGCTATCGCAGTAGGAGGAGAGGGCTAGGTCTGTGCGTACACAGATGAAGGCGCTGTCGGCCATTAGCTTGGGATGATGATCTCTGAGGTAGCCTTCCAGCTTGAGTCGGAAGTAGGAAAGCTCTTTCTTAGTCTGATTCATAATGGGGCTTTTTGTTAAGGGGAGAGAATAGGCTTAGAGGCCCATGGCTTCGTTGAACTTATCGAGCTTACCTGCTAGCTGCTCCATATCGTGCTTGATCTTCTTACTTGTGATGCGAGCATAGATCTGCGTGGTCTTGATGTTGGTATGCCCAAGCATCTTTGAGATGCTCTCCATCGGTACACCTTTGCTGAGCGACATCGTCGCAAAGGTGTGGCGGGCTAGATGGAAGGTGAGCCGCTTTTGTATGCCACACACGTCGGCGATCTCCTTGAGGTAGGCATTCATCTTCTGGTTGGAGAGGATGGGGAAAAGCTTCCCGTCTTTGGAAGTCGTACTCGAGCTATACTTCTTGATGATGGCCTTGGGGATGTCCAGGAGGAGGATGTTACTCTCTACTTTTGTCTTCTTTCTCCGCGTCATGATCCATGTCTTTCCATTCATAGTGACGAGGTGTTCTCTTCTGAGGTTTGCGACATCAATATAGGCAAGTCCCGTGAAGCAGGAGAAGAGAAAGAGGTCACGGACGAGCGCGAGGCGAGGGATGGTCAGCTCCTTGTTGGCTATCTTCAGGATCTCCTCATCGGTGAGGAAGCCTCTGTCTACAGGGGTGAGGTGGAAGTGGTGATCGCGAAAAGGATCTTGGAGGAGATAGCCCCGCTTGAGGGCATAGATAGTGACGGTCTTCAAGGTCTTCATCTTCTTGACAGCGGTATTGTAGGCACATGAGGCCACTGTCGTGAGGTACAACTCGAAGTCCTGGATGATGGCAGGTGTGAACTCCATCAGTCCGATGTCCTTACGCTTATACCTGTGTACTAGGAACTCGAAGAAGTGCTTACGCAAGACGCTGTACTTCTGCAAGCTCTCCTTGCTGATGGTGTGCCCCACGCGCTGACGGATGTCATCAATGAACTTGTCAAAGACAGGGAGAAAGGTGCTGAACTCCTGGATTTGTCCGAGGTAGGCGGAGCGGAGCTTGTCCAGCGAGATCGTTTGGTCGTCTTGGTACTTGTGGTAGAGGGAGTGGAGGTTGGCTGAGATGGCATCCAGACTAGCATTGACAGCGAGGGCTTCTGAGGAGCGCCCCTTCTGCCGGCTGGTCCTGTTGTTCCACTGTGCCTTGTCTACGAAGATCTTCGTGGAGCCAAGATTGCTCATTGCTCCTCCGAGGAAGATGCGAAGCATGACGGGCGACTTGCCTTCTTTGTTCTCATAGTTAGAGCGTAGGTAGAAGGACACCTTGAACGATTGTCTCATAATGCATCATTCGTTAGTGTAGCACGTGCTACAAAGTTACTTACTTACACATTGAATGAGAGTATGTTGCTACCTTCAATTAGCCCTTCATTTAGCCGTCACTGCTACACAAATTGCTACGTCTAATTTTATGTAGCAGTTTCTGTAGCAGAATTTGACCGATTGATGACTATTAGACCCTAGGGGTAAGCCGTCAAGTCTATAGACTGCATACAAAGAAAAATCGTTGTAAGACCGTGTCCTACAACGATTTCCTTTTATTTTGAAGGCTTTTTTGACGACCATTTTGCAGTCATTTTGAAGCCTTTTAGCGGAGAGGGCGGGATTCGAACCCGCGAAACGCTTTTGGCGTTTACACACTTTCCAGGCGTGCCTCTTCAACCACTCGAGCACCTCTCCTTGTCTTGCCTGTGAAGGCTATACTTATTGGAAAGCTCCGCAAAGGTATAATAATATCCGTATACTGCCAAACTGATGACCTAAGAGCCTCCCCCTCCCGCCGATGCCCCGCGACCGACTGCTGCCGATAGTCTCCCCTTGGGAGGGGAAGGTACAGCTCTATTGAGTGCGTGGTGCGCACCGATATTGCTTGTCGCTCTGACCTATATTGCTCGCTGGGTGAACCTATATTGCTCCGTGGCGAAACCTATATAGGTCATCACGGCGACCTGTATTGCTTTTCCCAGCCACCACCTGCTGATAGGAATTATTAGAGGATACGAGCCTTTACCGCACATGTGTCGTGGGGGCAGGTGTGGTGGATGAAAAGCCCTAAAGATGAGCTGAATCGCTGTGGAATATGTGAGGGAGAAGCCGCCTTGTCGAGGTGAGCGGCGAGGTTGGAGTCGGCTTAGCAGCCGTAGATGTTGCGTCCGATCCACCAGCCGAGGACGAGGAGGGTGAGCAGGGTGAGGCTCAGCGGATGGTGGAGTAGTCTTCTGAGGTGGGTGGCACGCCGAGGAAAGACCTCGACATAGCCGTAGAGGAGTACGAGGATGAAGCTGAAGGGGAGGGCACGATTGTAGGCGAAGGCTTCGGTAAAGTGACCGTGCAGGAGAGCGTGGAAGGCACGCTGTAGTCCGCAGCCTGGGCAGCTATAGCCTGTAGCTGTACGGATAAGACAGCGAGGAAAGAGTGTCTTCGCAGGGTCAAGCAAAGCATATAGCCCACCGCTCCCACGAGAAGCAAGAGACCGATGAGGATGTATCGGCCACGCTTGTCGGAGGGGCGATGGGGCTGTGTCGGAGGTGTGGGGCTGGCATTCATCCCCGAAAGCGGGCGCGAAGGGCGTAGCGAGCTTAGCCGATCACCTGAAGGAGCTTGAGGTAGTTCTGCTCGCGGGTGCGTCCTTGGATGAGGAACCAGTCGACGATGGTCCAGATACCGCACCCACCACCGGTGAGGAGCTTGGCGACGCCGAGCCCCGTATCACCAACTAAAAAGCGGTCGATGCCGAAGCTTCCTACGAAGATCGAGATGAGGAGTAGGATGGTTGGATCCTTGTAATCGAGAGAACAGATGAGCGCAAACTTGTCGTCCTCGAGGGCGAGCAAGCGGTCTTTGATGAAGAGTATTTGTCCAGGCTCGAAATACTTCTGATTGGAGACGAGGAAGAGGTCTACTTTCTGACTGTCCATAGTATAGTAGGTATGTGTAGTGAGAAAAGGAGGAGGTTACTTGGCTGGGGAAGATTGAGCGGAGTGAGCGGCCTTGCGGTCACGCACTTCCTTGGCATATTGAGCTGCCTTCTTGCGCCCCTTGCTGTCGCTACCAAAGCCTGCGAAGTCAAAGCGCTCAGGAAGATCGCGCGCCAAGTCACGCACGCGTATCATCCCTTGGCTCTTCTCGATGACGATGGAGTCGTAGAGACGCTTGCTCTCGGGGACGATGCTGTCGGGGCGACCTGCTATGGCTTCGGGGAAGCGATAAGAAGCATAGTGGATGGAGGTGTAGTCGACGCTGATGCGCTGGTAGAGCTGCATCCCTGAGCCCAGACGGTCATGGACGGTATCGAAGCCATTGCGGTAGACCTTGGGTGAGGCGGAGCTGATGACGAAGACGGGAGCAATGGTGTCGCCGGACTCGCTTCGGGTGGACGAACGGCCGTAGCCGTGGTCGTGTCCTTGGAGGACGAGGTCGGCACCACCTTCGACAAGTTCGTCCTTGAAGAGGTAGTGCATCACGAGGTTCTTACGCCCTTCGCGCACGCAGTCCACGGCGTGGTGGAAGAGGACGATCTGCCAAGGCTGGTGCGATCCCTTGAGTACATCGCGCAGCCAAGCCTTGTGCTGCTTGATTGCGCCAAGACCCATGATGTCCGTGGTGTCCATGATGATGAAGCGCAAGAGGGGCATATCGATGAAGTAGCTTCGCCCGAGGAAATCCTGTGGCCCGTTGGTGGGGTAGCCGAATTGGCGCACCCAGCGGGGATCGAGCTCACGACCGAAGCCCTTCTTCAGGTACTCGTGATTGCCAGGAGCTGCGATGATGGGGATGCTACGCGTGAGGTCTCCGATGCTCGCATACCACGCACGCCAATAGGCATCGGTAGGTCCTTCGATCTGGTCTCCAGCGAAGGCGAAGAAATCAATGGGGCTGACGGAGCGGCGCAGGTAGTCAAAGTAACGCTTGCTCTCGCTGACGCTGGGGTCTTGGACGTCACCCATGTAGACGAAGTGCGTAGCGCGTGCCGTGTCGGGCATGGCGAAGCGTCCCACGACGGGGTCGGTTCCGTGGACACGTATGGTGTAGAGATAGCTTAGCCCAGCGTTTAGGCTGTCGAGATGCACTTGGTAGTAGCAGCCACGTCCTGAGCGTGAGGCGATGACCTCGGTGGTGGGGGTGAAGGAGATGGGGCGCAGGGTGTCGCCTTGCTTGCCGATGGGGCGAAGAAGTAACTCTGCTGGCCGTGCTTGCTCCCCAGCGAGCCAAGTGATGGTGCGCTGTGAGATGAAGTCTTCTCCTGGGGTGAGCGTCACACGGCTTATAGCTTGCTCGGTGGTGTAGGGGGCTTCGGGGACATTACCGAACCACGCATGCCAGCGTAGCTTGAAGAGAATGCCGACTCCAAGGAGAAGAACAGCGAGGATGAGGAGGACGATACGCCAGCGGCGCTTCCCCTTGTTGGGGGGCTGTTGCCCAAGTCGTGTGAAGCGTCTGCTTGTCTTCATCGTTTAGCGGATGGAGGTGGGGGCGTCCTCTTCTTTGGTCGTGGCGGC
>CAKMOP010000187.1 GCA_927910985.1 uncultured Porphyromonas sp.
CTCTGAACTTAATTTCACTCGTCGAAGCCCTACAATACAAGAAGATTCCGATACTTACTTCGGGTATTCCCTTGGCGGAAGTTAAGGGAAGAGGACTGCCTACCGCTCCCTGTGCTTGCCTCTCAGTGTGGGACTGGATGAAGAGGCTTTCCCTCGTGTCGAACTGACGCAGGAGGAAGCTATCCGCTACTTGGCACGCGAGGCCATCACGCTCTCTCCCGACACCCCTCGCGGACTTGTCCTTGTCACCTATGCAGGCTATCCATTGGGCTTTGCAAAGCACTTGGGCAACCGAACAAATAATCTTTATCCTCAGGCGTGGCGCATTCGCCACCCCGAACTCCTATTGTCTTCCCTTCAGACGAAGGGATAAATAGGCTCTGATGGGTTCGATGGAAAAGCCTTTTTTACCTCAAGCACTTTACCCTACACCAAGAGCATACCGCGCAGCGTGTCGGTACGGATGCGCTCCTCTTGGGGGCGTGGCCGTTTGTGCATTTGCTACCTGAGCAGGCACGGATTCTGGATGTGGGAACGGGTACGGGTATTGTCTCGCTGATGATGGCGCAGCGCTTTGCTGGTGCGCAGGTCGAGGCGTGGGAAGTAGAGGCTGGGGCACTGAAGGATGCAGAACGAAACTTTGCGCGCTCTCCCTTCGCCTCCACCCTCCATCTTCATTCGCAAGACTATCTAACGGCCAAGCCAGAGGATTACCCAGCCTTCGACCTTATCATCTCTAATCCGCCTTATTATACGGAGGGCATTCTTACCGAGGATGTGCGACTGACCTTAGCCAGACACGTGACAGATGGGCTTTCGCCAGAAGCGCTTCTTCGCACGGCTGCAGCACTTTTAGCTCCACGAGGTGCCTTGGCCTTCATCTCTCCAGCAGCTTCGCTTCCCCACCTAAGACGTATTGCTGTTGAGTCTGGCTGGAGATTGAGCGAACTCGTAACCATCTATTCTAAGCCACAAGAACCAAAACGCACTCTCTCCTTATGGTGCCGTCTCGTGGCGACAGATGGATATGTTCTGACGCACTACACGGAGCTGACACTGCAGGATGCAACGGGTATGCCCTCCACAGCCTATCACGCCTGGCTGCAGGACTATCTCCTGTGATTACCTTTTCCTTCTAAAAGGTGGGATTGCTATCGGCGATCTCCTTCTTTCCACGCTTGGAAAGTTTTCTTTCCAACTGAGGCAACTCCTTTTCCACAGGAGGAACATGCTCTTTCCTCCTGTGGTATAGCATCTCTCCCAGTATAGCCTTGCTTATATCCTATGGGTGATAGCCCTGTCATCCTCTTTCTGGCTTTGGTATTCCATCTTAACTACGGCTCTAAAGGACGGAATGTGCACAGAGATTTAATCTAATGGATAGATTGGGGTAAAAGGAAAAAAAATGTTTAGCTTTGTGCTAAGCAAGATTTTAGTCCCTATTATATCGCTTGGCGAGCTATACGGCTTCGTCCCGAGATAGTATAGGGATGAGGTAGCATCACAATATAGAATAGAATGACTATGGAACTCCCTCAGATTCCAGACCAAGCGCAGCTTGACCTTAATGCTCCCGCAGCACAAAATGCGGCTACAGCCTCCGACCAGACTCCCTCCTATCAGACGATGAGCCCACAGGAGCTTGTCGACCACTTGGCTGTACTCCTTCAGCAAGATGAACTCCCAGAGCGCAAGCTCGTAGAGAGTATCCGTGGTCAATTTATTCGTCGACGTGAGCGCCTTGATCCTAATGATAAGGCACAACAAGAGTCCTTTGAAGTGCAGGAACTACGCCTTGAGGGGCTGCTTTCCACCTTCCGCGAACACGATAAGAAGCGCCAGGAAGCCCTTGAGCAACTCTATGCCGAGAATAAGGAAAAGAAAGAACAGCTACTTCAGCGCTTTGAAGAGCTCTTCAAGAGCAACGAAGAAGGAGCTGAGTTCGGCAGTCTCTACTCTACATTCACTGAAATTCGTGATGAATGGAATGCTCTTGTACAACTTGACCCGAAGGATGCCTCGGTACTCAATCGTCGCTTCTATGAGCTACGCGAGCAATTCTATGACCTCAAGGCGATCAATGATGATCTGCGTCAGATTGACTTCAAGAAGAACTTAGAGGCTAAGCAGGAGATTCTTGCTGAACTGCGTCAGCTGGATAGTGTCAAGGATACGATCGCAGCTTATCGACGTCTCCAAGAGCTGACTGCTCAGTGGCATGAGCTGGGACCCGTATCCAAGGAGCATCGCCAGGAGATCAATTCCGAATTTAAGCAGCTGGCCACGGCGCAGCATAAGCGTCATCAAGAGTTCCATGACCAGCGTAAGGCTACGGAAGAAGAGAATCTCCAAGCTAAGGAACGCCTTTGCCTGCAGGTAGAAGAGATGCTGGCTTCGGCACCTCTCTCGTCTCATTCAGCTTTCAATAAGGCTGTCGAGCAAATTAAGGCCCTTCAGGAAGAGTGGCGCAAGATCGGTCGTGCTCCACGCAAGGATAATGAATCAATTTATCAGCGCTTCCGTGCAGGTATCGATGCCTTCTTCCGCCGTCGCAATGAGTTCTTTAAGGCCAATCACGAGCATGCCGAAGAAATCTTACAGAAGAAGCGTGAACTAATCGAGCGTGCTGCAGCACTTAAAGACAGTACTGATTGGGACGCAACAGCTACAGCACTCAAGGATCTACAGAAGGAATGGCAGGATCTGGGAGCTGTGCCAGCTAAGTACAGTCAGAAGATCTGGGAAGAGTTCCGTGCCAGCTTTGATTACTTCTTTGAGCGTAAGAAGAAGGAGGCTCCTCGTCGTGATAAGGCTTATTCAGAGGCACGTAAGAGTCTCGCCGTCAAGCGTGAGATCATCAAGGAACTCACAGCTATCAATGAAGGGGAGGTTCCAGAAAACCTCCGTGATCTACTCAATAGCTACAACGAACGCTGGAAGCAAGCTGGCTTCGTCCCCCACAAGGAGCGCGAAGCAATTAACGCTGCTTATCGCGAGCTATTGGATGCCCTACACGGCAAGCTCCGTCGCCATCGTGAGGAGCGTCGCCTCTCAGGTTACAGTGCCTCACTCAGCAACCTCGAAGGCAAGGGTGCTACGCTGCAGAGTGAGCATAGCCGCATGCAGCGGCACTTAGATCGCTTGCGTAGCGAGCTGCAGACCTACGAAAGCAACCTGACACGCCTTAATATCAGCAGTAAGTCGGGCTCTTCTCTGCTCAGCGAAGTCGAGCGCAAGCGCGATGCTCTGGTCGCAGATATCCATCTGACGGAGCAGAAGATTGCTCTGCTTATCGACAAGGAGAAGGCGACCGAAGAGGCTTAGTTATTGGCTCCTCCAATTACAGCATAACATACTCCCCAGGGACATCTTTTCGAGGTGTGCCTGGGGAGTCTTTTTAGCCTCTCTTTATGATGCTTGCTCGTATGCTGGTGCACTATGGTCTGCACTTCGTTTTTCCTTTGGTGATAGCAGCTCTATGGCCGCGAAGGAGATGGCAGGTGGTGTATATGCTCCTTCTCTCTACGATGCTCATTGATATAGATCACCTCTTGGCACGCCCGATCTTTGACCCTAATCGCTGCAGTGTCGGGACGCATCTATTGCATTCTTATCCGATGGTAGCTCTCTATGTGGTGATGCTCTTCCTGCCCTATGCACGCTGGGGATGGCCTTGGTGGCTGAGGGTCTTAGCTGTGGGATTGACCTTCCATATTTTCACGGTTGGCAGGACTTCTATCTGTGGTTACACTAAGCGTAGTAGCTGGATATAATAAGGACGCCCCGATAAGCGGAAAGTTTATCGGGCGTCCTGTTTAAGAGAGTAGCGGCTTACTTGGCGAAGTGAAGCTGTAGACCCTTGATGCGCTTCCATGCTCCACGTGTGAAGTCAGGCATAGCGACAGGGGCCGACTGATGCTCCAGAGAGAGGCGCGTGAGCTCACCCATCGTTGACCATTCAGCCAAGTCATAAACGTCCATATCAAGAGGAAGACCGTTGCGGAGGCAGTAGATGAGGCGATAGTCCATGATGAAGTCCATACCACCATGACCACCGACCTTCTTAGCCTTCTCTGCGATCTCCTTCTGTATAGGATGCTGGTACTTATTCATCAGCTCCGTCTTAGTTGCTTCGCTGACGAAGTCGTGGCTCTTCAGGTCTTCGTGGTTAGGTACAGCCTTGAGGTTCTGTTCCGTTGGGCGGAGAGCATAGCCTTCGACAGGGTACTTGTTAGCGAAGCCATCGGTGCCGATGACCTGATACATACGGTCGTAGGGACGATAGGAGGTGACGTTGTGCTCGATGTAGATGGTCTTGCCGAGAGCAGTCTTGATGAGCGTCTGAGTCATCTCGCCATTCTTGAGGACGGGATTCTCTACCCCCATCTTCTGCTTCATGAAGCGAGGAAGCGAAGTAGCGGGGACATCCATGGAGGTGAGGTACTCCATGCGATCACCACGGTGTATGTTCAGCACCCAGCAAGCGGGGCCAAGGCCGTGCGTAGCATATACATCCCCACGATGCTCTTGGTTGAACTTCAGACGCCAGTTGCCTTCGTAGTACTTCCAGAAGGGCTCAAGGTTGTGGATGTAAGCCCCCTTGGCACTGAGTACTTCGCCGAAGAGCCCCTGCTGTGCCATGTTGAGTGTAGTGAGCTCGAAGAAGTCATACACGCAGTTCTCGAGCATCATGCAGTGACGCTGGGTGCGCTCAGCGGTATTGACTACATCCCAGGCTTCTTGGAGGCTGGTGACGGCTGGTACTTCGCAGGCGACGTGCTTCCCCTTCTGCATCGCATAGATCATCATCGGAGCGTGACGAGCCCAGTCGGTAGCGATGTAGACGAGGTCTATGTCGGGGCGGTCGCAGAGCTCCTTCCATGCTTCTTCGCTCCCCGTGTAGGTAGCTGCTTCGGGGAGACCTGCCTTCTTTAGGATGGCTTGGCTCTTTTCTACTCGCTCTGGATGGAGGTCGCAGATAGCCTTGATCTCTACACCTTCGAGGTGGGTAAAAGCGCTCGACGGCACCTGGACCACGCATACCCAGCCCGATGAAGCCCACACGTACGACGGGCATTGGGGCAAGACAGTCACGACCGAGGACATCCATTCTGAACCAGTCAGGACGCTTGGGAATAGCGGTCATCGATTGAAGATAACTCATTCTTAGGGACTGCTT
>CAKMOP010000188.1 GCA_927910985.1 uncultured Porphyromonas sp.
GATGAGCGAGAGGATGGTCTTGCGCTGTGCTTCACTCTCGGCATAAGCTACAGCAGCTTTGAGGTGGGCGATGATTTGGCTCAAGGCTTCCCCATAGAGCCCATCCTGCTTATATACCTGCTCGTAGAGTCGCCCATCTTCGGTCTTTGCCAAGCGACTATTCAGCCCGAGTGAGGGAGGAGCTTGACGTTCCTCTTCGCTGAGCTCGTCATAAGCCTGACGGTAATAGGCTTCAGCTTCATCCTGGGTAACATCAGGAGCGTAGAAGTTAGCCGACGAAGCCTGCACAAGATCCCCTGCGCCACTCTGTACAGTACGGCGAGGCTCACGCTGCGGATCGAAGACGACAGCGAGGAGCTCGTCCAACTCTTCTCCTCTAAAGCGAAGAAGTTGCCCCTTACTTTGCTGGAGCTCTTCAATACAGCTACGGAGGAAGAGTTCGGAGAAATGGGGCTCGAACTTCTCCGACCCATAGTGGTGATGAATGCCTGAGGAGAACCACAGTCGGAAGAGGTATTCTTCCAAAGCACGGAATTCGTCACTGCTACGATCGCCTTCATAGCCGAGATAGACACCTTCAAAGAGGGCACGCAGTCGCAGACCATAGCGACCATTTTGGTCGAAGGTAATATCGCGACCAGCTAAGGCTGCTTCACTCAATGGTAAACGAAGAGCTTGCGTTCCAATGGGAGAGCATCAAAGCCTGGCACTTCATAGCGGAGGATTTCCACATCGGCAAAGCGCGTCACGGAAGCGCCGTGCGCACTCGTATAGATATTTGTTTGCATCAATTCTAAGCGGATAAGAGTGCTCCCATGTTGGGAGTTTTCTAAGCAAAGATACCTATTTAGTAGCCTTAGAAGGCTTTGAGATGTGATAAGTACCTCTATGAGCTACCCTTACAAGGAATAGAGTCCAACATATAAGCAACAAGGAGCTCCCTCCGTGCCCCCCAAATAAATAACAACATGCCCCCCGCGATCGTCAGCGTGACGACTACAGGGGGCTAATCCTTATCCGGCGAACTACTCGTAGTGGAAACCGCGGCAGAGGCTACGATGCGTAGCTTCACCTTCGATATCCTGCTGGGTATCCTCTTCAGTACCTACTGTACACTCTTCGTCGCTACGCCTATCGCTTACGAAATCGCTAAGCGTCGTCGCGAGAAAGCGGCAAGCAAGTAGCCACTTTTCTCCATAAGCATAAGCCCCGACTGACTACGATCAGTCGGGGCTTTTCTTTTTGCACACTGTGGCGTACTGAAAAAAGTTAACAGCAGGACTGGTGCAAACCAGTAGTAGTTCATGAGTCAACCACTATAGGTTCATAGTAACCTATAGTGGTTCGCACGTCGACCAATACTGGTCGCACCGTCGACCTATATAGGTTACTTCACCCCCTTCGTGAATAGGTATGGGTAGGACTTCCCTACCCTTCTTCGCTGAGGAGGCTTAGGACTTCGGGAAGGGTGTAGTGCTGAGCGGTAGCTTGAGGCTTTCGGTAGCGGCGGATCAAGTCACGGAAAGGACGCCACAGCGAACTAAAGCGATACACACTGCGCATACTGATTTCGCCCACTTCGCTGACCTGCGTGCAGCGATTCGCACCAGAGAGCGGGCTACCATCCACACACGTCACAAAGTACTGGATCCCTCGCTCGTCTGTGAAGACCGCTGCATCGCACAGCATCCAGAACTCAATATACGTACCCAGTGTCGCTATGGGGAAGAGGCCCAGATATGCCAAGCCATTCCGCTCGGCTATGGGGGTAAGGAACATTCGGCTATCCGAAAGGATGCGCTCTCGATGCCGCCACAAGAGGGGCACACTTTGGCGAAAGAGTTCAGGAGTCTCGGTAGATTCTTCGGGTGTCAGCGGTGTGAGGAGAGATGTAGCAGGATAGAGACGCAGCAGGGTGCCATCCATCCGACGCAGATACCCCTCGGGGTGCTCAGTCGAATAGGTGGAATGGGAGCTGGATACGGGCTCCTTTGTCGAAGTAGATGTAGTTTGGGTAGTCATACCTTTTATTTTTAGATGAAACGATACGTCACTCTCGTGTCAGGCAGGGAGTCTGCCTCTCGCACCTTGCCCCGTATGCGGATAGGTTGCGGACGGCTCATAGCCGTTCTCTGGACACTTCTTATGAAAGACGCTTCCCGTCTTGGAAAGCACCACAAAGGTAGACTTTTTCTGCGACAAACCTCCTCAGCTCCTCTGCAGAAGTGATACGGCAAAGGGCGGTACAATGCGGAGGCTGAGGGCGGCGCAACGGGGCGTTCGTTCGGCCCATGCAACCGATGAAGCAGGTACCTTGAGCGAAGGGGAAGGCAGAGCGAAGGTGCAAGCTTTGAGAGAAGGAAGTAGCGGCCTGCTTACAGGCGAGGGATACAGCAAGCCCCCAGCAGGCACCACGAGGACGGCTGCTGGGGGCTTTGCTTTAGCGGGTGTGCCCCAAGAGCGGGAGTCGGGGCACTACATGCGGGAGCGGAGCTCTTGGGCACTCTTGCGCTCGGACTTGCCTTGGATGGGAGCTCCGAAGGAGTAGGTCACGCCAAGGTTGAGGGTGAGTATATTATTCTCGTTGTCTGCGTGCATCTGGGAGTCAGGTGTCGTGATGTCCATACGGAGATTATTGCGGAGGAGATTGTACGCATCAAGAGCAAGGCGAAGCTTCCCTTGGAGGAGCGTGTAGGATAGCCCGCTCCGCCGGAGATGATGTGTCCCATATGGAAGCCTCCATCGTAGCCAGGTGTCCGATAGTAGAAGGAACAGGTCCCTTGGAAGGTCTTACTGCGATTGAAGAAGAAGGTATTGTTGAGGTTGACATGGTAGCTCAAGCCTGCTCCTCCATAGAGTGAGGTGGACTCAGGGCCGATCTTCATATCAGAGTACCAGACACGCTGGGAGATATAGGTCTGGAAGAAGCTGACCTTATTGAAGAAGAAACTATTCTCCAGGCCGAAGGACCAGGTCTTCTCGGCATTGTCATGCGTATAGCTTCCCTCGTTCGTCTTAGGGTCTAGGCGGATGACCTGTGTGATACCATCCCAGAGATAGCCACCGTCGAGCTGGAAGTTCAGTGCCCCAAGGAAGGTGTAGCCGAGAGCAAGCTGGGCACGCTTGGCAGCACGCAGATCTTCTTTCCCTCGCATGACGCTGTACTGGTTCTCATAGTTAGCGAACGGGGAGAGTTGGCCGAAGTGGGGGCGATTGAGGCGGACAGTACCATTGAGGCTGAAGGCATGGCGGTCGTTGGGGTTGAAGCCCAAGAAGAGCGTGGGGAAGACATTGAGGTAGCTCCTCAAGTTCTCCAGACGACGGCCATTATTCTTCCCTGCCGTGTGGTGTACTCCATACGGAGACCCGTGCGGAGATCCCACTTGTCGGAGAGCGGATGCTTGAAGTCAGCATAGAGCGCATAGACATGTTCGTCGAAGGTGATCTTGTCGTGACGCTCACCCATGGAGCTCTTGGCATCGTAGTCGCTTCGGTTGGTGGTGCGGGTCCACGTCCCCTTAGCTCCAAAGCCCAGTGTCCCCTTACCGAGAGGCTCTGTATAGTCCAGGCTCGTGATGTAGGAGTCGGTGTGCTGATCGGTCAAAGCATCGAAGTGGAAGTCCGAGCGTGGGATGGGAGTACCATTAGGCATCAAGCCTCGGGAAGTAAAGTTACGCCCCTCTTGGCTTCGATAGCCTACATAGTCGGCATCCCACGAGAGACGACGCTTGGGAGCGGACTTGAAGCTCTTCTCAAGGTGAACATTCGCCGTAGTATAGCGACTCTTGTCCGTCTCGTCGGCGACACCGGGGAACAAGCGAAGGAGTTCACGCTCACCACTGGGGAGGATGCGATAGTCTCGGCTATCATTCTCTCGGCGAGAATTATCCTTCTCTGGGCTGTAGGATATACTCGCCCCCATGGAGAGCTCAGGAGTGAAGGCATAGTCTAGCCCCGCACGAAGGTTGAAGTAAGGCCCCTGCCCCGAGTAGGCGGTCTCACTCGAATGGAAAGTACCTTGCTTGGGATAGGTGCGGTAGGTCCCTAGGCTACCATCATAGCCTGCCGAGCCTCCTCCGAGCTGGAGAGAAGCGGTGACCTTGTCCTTCTTGTAGTTGAGGTTGGAAGTGAGGCTGTACAAGATCTTATCCTTACGAAGTCCGAAGCGAGGAGCGATACTTCCTCCGAAGAAATCGTTCTTGGCCTTCTTGAGGATGATATTCAGCACACCGGCATTCCCCTCGGCTTCGTACTTAGCAGGCGGGGTGGTGAGTATCTGGATCTCCTGGAGGTCAGACTGCGGATAGGAGCGGAGGAGCCCGATGAGCGCAGCCCCCGAGAGGCGGACACGCTTGTCGTTGATGAGGACAATCACCCCACCCTTACCGATTAGGCTGACACCATCGTCGGAGACATTCACCCCAGGGGTCTGCCGTAGGACATCCAGCGCCGAGCTGCAGCGGGAGCGATCTGCGTAGCATCGAAGACCATGCGGTCACTCTTGCGGAGCATGATCGGGCGGCGCCCTGTGACTTGGACAGCGGAGAGCTGCTTCGTCTCTTCGGTCAGGAGGAGTTCGCCGAGGTCAAGAGCACCAGCGATGGTGAGCGTCTGATGATAGGGTCGGTAGCCCAGCGCACGCACCTCGAGGAGGAAGGTGCCCTCGGGAGCCTCCAAGCGGAAAGCCCCGTGCTCATCGCTGGTCGTCCCCACGATGAGGCTACTATCAGCGGGATGGCGCAGGAGGACGTTAGCAAAGTCCACGGGCGTACGGTCAGTAGTCTTCTTTAGGGAGCCCTGTACAGCGACGGTCGTCTGCGCGAGAAGGCTACCAAAAGATAGCGCAAAGGCGACTAAGAGCAAGTGAATGTGTTTCATTTCAAGGAGTGCGGTGCTAATGGAAGTAGTCCCTAAAGGTAGCGACTTTATGGAAAAAAAAAAAAATCAGCATGCCAAATCCCGCTACACAAGCGACATAC
>CAKMOP010000189.1 GCA_927910985.1 uncultured Porphyromonas sp.
TGTCGTAGTCGGTACGTGTCGCCATCTCTTCGGCAAGACGCTCCACTTCCGCCTCCAGCTCGGTGATATGACTGAAGACTTGCTGGCATTCACCGAGGACAGTGCGCTCGTCACTAATCTTCATCACCTGCGGCAGATAGCCGATACTGATCCCCTTAGGACGGCTGATAATGCCCTCTGTAGGCTCACCAATACCTGCCAAGAGCTTAAGCAGGGTGGACTTTCCGGCTCCATTCTTACCCACCAAGGCAATACGTTCCTTGGCGGAGATGACGAAAGAGATGTCTTCAAACAGGGGCTTTGCCCCGAAATATACCGATACGTTATTGACGCTGATCATAGGGAGTAGAAGTGGTAGAAGAAGCTGGTAGTTCGCCTTGAGGGATATGAATCTCGGGGACAACGAGAACGACCCGATGGGGGGCTAAGGCGGAAAGCAAGCGTTGCAATTGCTCCTCAGCCCTCTGCCGTGCCGTAGGCAGGTAGCGCTCACTGGTGCGTATCTCCTGCTCGGCATCGTGCAGGATGCGCTCATCAAAGCGACGTATCGCCACGCGATCTGCACTGGCTTCGCCGAGGCGACCGCCACGATCCAGATAGTAGCGCACCGAGTGATGTCCACCAGGGCGCCGTCCTATCTCTATCTCAGGCGCAGGAAGGCTGACATAAACTGTATCGCCTGCGGTCGTGAAGTGCAGCTTCTCGAGGTCATACTTGACGTAGGCAACGAGGTCTGCCGTTCCCACGGCGTGCTGCCCCGCTTCATAGAGGTTAATATCCTGACGGTAGATTATTTCCTCAGTGATGAGTCGCAGTCGCTGCGTGACTTTCATCTGTAGTTCTTCGGTCGTCACCTCAGGTTTCGGAGGCTGACGGAAAAAGCGATCATAGATGAAGAGCCCAGCCAAGATACATATAATAAGGAGAAGGATGGGGCGAAGGATCCGCCAAGAAAACTTCATCATCGGGTAGTAGGCTGCGAAGATTGAAGGAGGGAGGCATCGGTGTCAGCTAAGTGGATGCGCACCGTGAGGCGAAGATCACGGAAGATGGGCTGGAGCTTATCGCTGATCGTAGCCGAGGCAGTACGGAGGAGCGTGGGACGCTCGCGCTCCAGTGCTTGGTGATGAGCTCATCGATCATCGACTGTCGCGAGCGAATGATCTCATCCAGTTCGTTGGTCGATAGCCGACGACGCAAGCCCGTAGGCTCTTGCAAGACGTTATGATGTACGTTATCCAGCTCACGCTTCAGCTCAATCGGTGGAAGGTAAAGGTCTACCGTACTGTCAGCTTGTTGTACGATACTCTTCTCGGTCAGTAGGGAGAGATCGCAGTAGGCAGCAGCTTGACTAAGGAGCTCCACACGAGTCTCCTTCGATCCAAAGAGTTTCTTGAAGCCCAAGAAGCCATCACGATGCGGATCGATCTTGAGCACAATACGGAGCTGTGTCGTCGCCAGCTCGAGACGCGCAAGGCTTTGTGCTTGGAGCAGCAGAAGCTGTACTGGAGGTGTCTCTTCCTTCTCTTGTTGGGGCGAGCACGCCACGAAGGAGCAGGCGAGAAACGCCAGTATCAAATAGCTGAGCCAGCTGTGATGTCGGAGTATATTCATATCTATTCTATAGAGGCAAAGATACGAACTTCCTACAGCGCTGCTTATTATTGAGAGAAGGCTGCTTATTATTGAGAGAAGATAAATTGGACTATGCAGGCATAGTGTGAGGCTTTACCTATGCGGTGTGCGATGCCTCTCAAAGCCGAATGAATCAACTCTGCAGAGATAGCTCATTAAATTTTGAGCACAGGTAAATGAAGAGAAGAGGGTCGATTACTGCTCCTTAATCAAAGCGCTCTCGGATAGCAGACATCAAACCTGGGCGGAAGTCGGGGTGCGCTATGCTCGTCAGAGCTAAGGCTCGCTCACGAAGGGTGAGCCCTCGGAGACGTACTACACCATATTCGGTAGCGATATAGTCAACGTCATTGCGCCCCGAGGTCACCGTTGCCCCCAACGGCAGGACAGGGACAATACGTGAGCAGGTACCCCCTTCGCTGTAGAGGTAAAGGCCAAGATAGAGCGACCGCCACATGACCTCTTGACACCTCGGAGGTAATCCACTTGACCACCGGTACCACTAAACTGGCTGAGCCCAATAGCTTCCGAGGCCACTTGCCCATAAAGGTCTATCTCCAAGCACGAGTTGATTGATACCATATGATCATTCTGCCCTACGACGTATGGGTCATTAATGTGATCAACAGGGTACATCTCGATCATATCGTTCTTGTCTACAAAGTCATAAAGTGCCTTAGATCCCATGATGATGGAGCTAACCACCTTGCCTCGGTGCAGAGTCTTTTGAGCTCCGGTCACATTCCCCGACTGGAGCATATGCATCACGCCATCGGTGAACATCTCCGTATGTATCCCTAAGTCCTTCCTCCCCTTTAGGGATTGCAATACAGCATCAGGAATAGCACCGATGCCTATCTGGAGCGTATCTCCGTCGTGTATCAGTTCGGCACAGAGTTCGCCAATGCGCTGCTCAATCTCTCCAATCGGCGGAGGAGGCAATTCAACCAAAGGACGATCCACTGGGACGATATAATCGAGCTTCGTCACGTGGATGAGGTTATCACCTCCGATAAAGGGCATCTGCTTATTGATCTCGGCAATGACAATCCGTGCAGCCTCAGCGGCAGGCTTGGTATAGTCGCAGGAGACCCCGAAGGAGCAATAACCCTCGTCGTTAGGTTCGCTGACAGAGATCATAGCTACATCTACGGGGTAAATGCCGTTCGTGAAGCAGGAAGGTAGCTCGTGGAAGTGGCAAGGGAGAAAGTCCACGCGCTTATCTTGGTAGGCTGGACGACTATTCTTATCGAGGAAGTTAAGGATGGGCTGAACATGCCCCTTCATCTCGGGACGCAGATGCCAGGGTTCGGCGAAGTACAGCATGTGGAAGACCTTCACATCGGTCAGGCGCTCACGGTCATCGAAAAGAGCTTGAGAGAGGCTGCTGGGAGTAGCTACAGCATGTCCCAAGACTACGAAGTCTCCACTCTTTACGGCAGTTTGCACTGCCTCGAGAGCGGTGGTCGTATGGTGAGCGAGGTGCTCTTGCCAGGAAGTGTTCATTGGCTTTGCTCTTATAGAAGAATAAGAAAGGGCTCCAGTGTTGTATTAGGTATGCTTCACCCAAGCACCCTCCGCGACCTGCATACAAGCAACTTCGAGCTAAGGAGGAGAAGCTTACCAAAGGTAAGTATTCTGATTTTCTCACACAACAGACAGCACCTATATGCAACCGACAAGGGTGGCACTGAGATACAAGGACTTTAAGTGGAGCTTCTGTATCCCCATCTTCTTCTTTACC
>CAKMOP010000190.1 GCA_927910985.1 uncultured Porphyromonas sp.
ATCTTGTGGACAGATGATGGCAATAGCTTGATATGCTATTGGGTAAAGCTGCTATTACAGCTGAAGATGGAGCGATGCCGAGGGATGAATCTCGAGCTGATTTGGTGGATAAGTTGATTCTTCCTACATTTGCTCCAAAGAAACTCTAAGAGCAAAGAATTTAGATGAAGTTTACGAACTATATGATGGTGATGATGATGATGCAGATGATGTCTGCATCGGGCGCGTCACATCTATAGTTTGCATAGTCGCATCTCTAAGATATAACGAAGCCCGTTGCAGTCAGTGATTGCAACGGGCTTTCTTTTTATCGCACTTTGCCCTCATCAAAACTCCTTACCCTCCTTATTCACCCTACAAAACGACTGAAGACAATGAGCAAGAACGTATCTACCCCCGCCCTCCATCATGCCTACGAACCTGCAGCTAACAACGGCTCTACGGCTGTACCTCTCTATCAAGCTAACGCCTTTGCGTTTGAGAGCTGCGATCATGCAGCAGGGGTCTTTGACCTGCAGATCCCAGCTTACCTCTACACACGACTCAATAATCCGACGACCGATGTCCTGGAGCAGCGTCTTGCAGCCCTCGAAGGTGGTGTCGGTGCTGTCGCCACGGCAAGCGGTATGAGTGCTATTGCCACGACCATCTTCACCCTGCTGCGTGCTGGGGATCATATCGTGGCTTCCTCCAGTGTCTACGGAGGTACGTATAACCTGCTGAGCGTCACCCTGCCTCGTCTCGGTATCACGACAACCTTTGTTGATGCGCAGGATCCCAAGAACTTCGAAGCGGCTATCCAACCCAATACCAAGGTCGTCTATGCGGAGACCTTAGGCAATCCGAAACTCGACTTCGTGGACATCGCAGCGGTAGCAGACGTGGCACACGCACATTCTCTGCCCCTTGTCGTGGATAATACGCTGACGCCCGTGCTCTGCCGTCCTATTGAGCATGGTGCTGACATCGTGATTTATTCACTGACGAAGTACTTCTGTGGGAATGGTACAGCGATGGGTGGTGCGATCATCGACTCGGGTAAGTTTGACTGGACCAATGGTAAGTTCCCCGACTTCACCGAGCCCAGCCCAGGCTACCACGGCCTGCGCTATAGCGAGACCTTCGGGCCTGCTGCCTTCATCGTTCGTGCTCGAGTCGAAGGGCTGCGTGACTTGGGGAGCTGCTTGAGCCCAACAAATAGCTTCATCTTCATCCAAGGGCTGGAGACACTTGCGCTCCGCATCCAGCACGCTTCGCAGTCGGCACTTGAGATCGCTCGTTGGCTACAAGATCAGCCTGAAGTGGCGTGGGTCAACTATCCAGGTCTGGAGACCGACAAGCACCACGCTATCTGTGACCGCTACCTTCAGGGAGGCTTCGGCTGTATCATTACCTTCGGTCTGAAGCAGGGCTATGAAGCTGCAAAGAGCTTCGTCGACAGCACGGAGATCTTCCGCATCGTGGCCAACCTTGGCGACACGAAGTCTCTGATCATTCACCCTGCGAGCACCACGCACCGCCAACTCTCCGAGGAGCAGCAGCGCTCGGCAGGTGTTACGCCCGACTTAGTTCGTCTCTCGATCGGTATCGAAGGGGTAGAAGACCTCAAGGCAGACATCGCACAAGCACTGAAGAAGTCTACGAAGTAAGATGCTGCACGAAGTCACTATCTCCGACTTTCGCTCCGAGCGAGGGGACTCGTATCCCGAGGTTGTACTGAGCTATGAGGTGGCTGGTCCCCCTCTGGGCTCAGCGCCCCTCGTGCTCGTGTGCCACGCTTTGACGGGCAACTCCACCGTCACAGGGGAGCAAGGCTGGTGGAACAAGCTCATCAGCGAGGAGGGGGCTATCTCTCCGACACACTACACCATCTTGTCCTTCAACATCCCTGGTAATGCCTACGATGGACGAGAGGCACAGGATCCCGAGGCCTTTGAGCTGCGTGATGTCGCCCGACTCTTCCTCTTAGCTCTTCAGGAACTGGATATCAAGGAAGTCTATGCGATTATCGGAGAGTCATGGCGTGTTGACCTGGCAGATAGCTTATCTGCAGCCCACGCTCGCTGAGCATATCTTCCCCATCGCCTGCGATTATCGTGCTTCGGACTGGCTCTTGACGCAGACGTTGATACAGAAGCAGATCTTGGCTCACTCGACGCATCCGCTCGAAGATGCACGCATCCACGCTATGTCGTGCTACCGCACGCCGCAGTCGCTCAATGTGCGCTTCTCGGGGCAGCGTGATAGTCGGGGGAGTGGCCCTGGGCGGTATGATGTCGAGAGCTGGCTTCTCTACCACGGGGATGCCTTGGCTCGCCGCTTCAAGCTCTCGGCTTACCACGTGATGACGCACCTGACCTCGACCATCGGAGTCTGCCAAGAGGAGGCGGAGCTGGCACACATCCGCTCAGCGATTCATTTGGTCTCCATCGATAGTGACTTACTCTTTACGCACGACCGAGCCGAAGCCACCTACGAAGCCCTGCGCTCTCTGGGTGCTGACGTGAGCCTGTCGGTCATCCATTCTATCCACGGACACGATGCCTTTCTGATGGAGTACGAGCAACTCAATCATATTGTCCGACCCTACTTTCCTATACACGTATGAAGATATTGAAGTTCGGGGGAAAGTCCCTGGATAATGGTCGTGGCATCGCTAAGGTGCTGGACATCATCATTGATAACTATCGAGCTGGAGAGTCACCTGTCGTCGTGGTCTCGGCTCGTGGTAAGAGTACCGATGCCCTCTTAGCTCTGGCCGAGCAGGCTTGTGCTGGTGAGGAGTATGAACCTGCCTTGCACGCCTTCTGGGCGCATCAGTGTCAAGAGACCTCCCTGCGCTTTGAGGCCGAGCGCGTGAAACTCGAGCGTTTGCTCTCGGGAATTTCCCTCTTGGGGGAATGCTCCCTGCGCACGACGGACGAACTCGTAAGCTATGGCGAAGTCCTCTCAGCACACTATGTCGCCCACGCCCTGCAGGAGCGTGGCTACCTCGCTGTCCCCGTTGATTCGGGGGACTTCCTTGTGACGGACGCGCACTACGGAGGGGCTTCGGTCTTCACGGAGCTATCGCGCGAGCGGTGCCGTGCTCTCTTCGCTGGCCTCCCTGAGGGGGTCATCCCCATTGTGACGGGCTTCATCGCTCGTGATGAGGTGGGAAGGCGTACGACCTTGGGGCGCAATGGCAGTAACTACAGTGCAGCACTCTTAGCGAACTTCCTCGAAGCCTCGCTGATGGAGAACTACACGCACGTCGATGGCATCTATACCGCCAATCCCTCCATCGTCCCCGAAGCACGCAAAATAGACGAACTCTCCTACGCCGATGCGGCGGAGCTGTCGCAGTTTGGTGCGGAGATCCTGCACATCAAGACCATTGAGCCACTGCAGGAGCGTGGCATACCGCTTCGCGTGCTCAATACCTTCAGCTACGGCGAAGAGTCGAACGGCACACTGGTTACCTCCCACCCACGGGATAAGGTGGTGCGTGCATTAGCTTCGCTCTCGGGGAAGGCGCTGATCCACTTTGAGGGGCGCAATATGCTCGGTCGCTCGGGGATCGATGCTCGTATCTTCCGTGCCTTTGAGGCGGCAGAGGTCAGTGTCAGCCTAATCGCTCAGGGCTCTACGGAGCGAGGAACGGCCATAGTCGTCGATGAGGAAGAGGCTGATCGTGCGGTGGAAGCCCTCAAGCAGGAGTTTCATCACGACCTCCAAGTAGGCTTCGTGACGTGCATCTATGCGGAGAAAGGACTGGCAGTAGTGGCTATCATCGGGCTCAACCTATTGGAGTTCGACCGCCCTTATCGTGCCCTCGTCCGCAACCGCATCCTACCTATTCTCCTGAGCAATTCAGTGCCAGAGAATACGCTCTGCCTCTTGGTGCGTGACGATGAGGAGCGTGAGAAGGCCCTGAAGGTCATCCACGGCGAACTCTTCGAGCGTCCGAAGCGCATCCACTTAGCCGTCATCGGTCACGGCACGGTCGGTGGGGAATTCATCGGGCAGATCATCCAGCAGCGAGAGCAGCTGATTGTCCAGAAGAACATTGATCTACGCATCTTCGCCATCGCTGACTCGCGACATCTTCTGCTGACTGCTGCGGGGACGGATGCTGATTGGGCTGCACAGCTTGAGGGGGCGTCCTTCTCTGGTGACTTAGGCGAAGCCATCATCACCTTCAGTCAGCAGCAGGCTCTGGAGAATGTAATCCTGGTGGATAATACCTCATCGCCGCTCATCGCTTCGCACTATGCGCGCTATGCTGCCGAAGGCTTCGATATCGTCTCTTCCAATAAGAAGGCGAATATCGCCCCTTATACCGACTACCGCTACCTGCGTGACACGCTCCAGCGTCACCGCCGAAGCTACCGCTATGAGACGAATGTAGGGGCAGGACTTCCGCTCATCGACAACCTCAAGCTCCTGCATCTTTCGGGCGAACGTATTACGCGCATCCACGGACTCTTCTCGGGAAGCCTCAGCTACATCTTCAATCGCCTCACCGAAGAGCCAGACCGCTCACTCCGCTCCATCGTGGAGGAGTCGGCACGCCTGGGCTTGACGGAGCCCGATCCGCGGGAAGATCTCAGTGGAGAAGATGTAGCGCGCAAGGTACTCATCCTCGTGCGCGAGCTCGATGTCCCTGCTGAGCTGTCGGATGTGCGCTGGGAAAATCCCGTTCCCGAAGCCTTACGCTCGCTGAGCGTGGAGGACTTCTGGGCGCACTTTGACGAATTGGAAGCATCAATCGAAGCCCTGCGTGCTACGGCACAGCCCGATGAACGTCCTCCGCTATGTAGGGGGATATCGTCTGGGATGACCGACAGCAGCGAGCGACGCTGACCGCTGGGCTGCGCCTCGTTCCTCGCACCTCGCCCTTAGGGCGGGTGAGCGGAGCGGATAGTTGCTTCGAGATTTATACGGAGAGCTATGGCAGTCAACCCATCGTCATCCAGGGCGCAGGGGCAGGAGCCGCTGTCACAGCGCGTGGGGTCTTCGGTGATGTCTTGCGCTTAGCCGAAGGATACGAGAGCTAATCTCTTTGCATCCGTTGGCTCTCTGTCACGAGCCACTGCGATGCTATTCTATTTCTCTGGGGACGGACCGATATCAGTCGGAGGACGTACCTATATTGCTTCGTAAGCGAAGCAATATAGGTGGGCTTCTTGACCAATATAGGTTCGTCCCTTGACCTATATAGCTTTATCCTTCGACCTATATTGCTTCGTGCCCCATCCTTCGGAGGTGATGGAAGCGTCGAGTAGAGTAGGGTATTTTCCTTCGCTGGCCTTCCTGTCGTATCTTTGTGGCAGTTAAATTATTATTTAGTAGAAGACGATGAGCGAACAAGAAGCCTATCTCGAGCAATATACCAGCGAACTGCAGCCCCTCCTGTGGCAATTTGTCCAGCAAGAGGAGCATCTTAGTGGCCCGATCTTGGAGACGGTTGACTTAGATGAACTGTGGCCAGCTTTGGCGCAGCCTTATATGGAGAGTGCCGTCCCTGACTTTGAGCAATATCCTCTGGTCTCCCTCGGATGGATGACCTTCGTCGGTATGGCGATGGCCGTGCTGTGGGATGAAGACTGGCAGCGCTATCAGCCGCTGGGCAGTGCGCTCTATACGCAGCTTCGTGATGCACGCGGCTGGGATGAGCTGGACGAATATGTGCTCGAAGATGTCCTCGGGATGCTCCGTGGCTCAGAGGAAGCTAAGCGCTATACCGACTTGGTACGTCGCTTGGCAGAGCTGGCGCTTACGCAGCTGCGTCACGAAGGCGCAGAGCCTTCGAGCCCCTTGGCATTCCAGCTCTATGCACGTACGCTCTTCGGTCTCTATCGCATCGGAGTAGCGCTGGGCTTGGCACGCTTGGGCTACAAGCTGACTCAGGCTAACTAAACTGGGTGGGGGAGTGTACTTCCCGAAGGTCAAAGTCACGATATAAATACAGAGTATATGAATACATTCGATCGAATAAGAGTTTATTTCAATCTACGTCCTGACCTCGAAGAGGAGCAGGCGATCATCGAGGAGGTGACCCGTGGGGTGTCCTACCGTGGAGCTAATCTCTGGATCCTCATCGCAGCGATCTTCATCGCGTCACTCGGGCTCAATGTCAATTCGACTGCCGTCATCATCGGGGCAATGCTCATCTCCCCGCTCATGGGACCTATCATCGGGATGGGGCTCGCTGTGGGGACGAATGACCTGGACCTGCTGAAGCGCGCGCTGAAGAACTTCAGTGTCGCTACGCTTATCAGCGTACTCACCGCTACGATTTACTTTTTCATCAGTCCGCTGGAGGAGGCGCAGTCGGAGCTGCTGGCGCGTACTACGCCGACGATCTATGACGTACTCATCGCCTTCTTCGGTGGTGCTGCGGGGATCATCGCCCTCTCGACTCGTGGTCGTGGAGGGAATGTGATCCCTGGGGTCGCTATCGCTACGGCACTCATGCCTCCGCTCTGTACGGCGGGCTATGGACTGGCGACGGGGCAGCTGAACTTCTTCTTCGGGGCCTTCTACCTCTTCTTCATCAATACGGTCTTCATCAGCTTGGCGACATCTCTCGGGGTCCGCTTGATGGGCTTCCGTCATCACGAGGTGCTTGCCCCCGAGCGGGCAAAGCGGGCGCGCCATATCCTGACGTTCATCATCGTCGCCACTACGCTGCCCGCCCTGCTGATGACTGCTGATATCATCCGCACCAGTATCTTCGAGAATAATCTGCGTCGCTTCATCGCTACCGAACTGGCGCAGACGGGGACGCAAATCCTCTCTTCGGGGAGGGATGCTGCGACGAAGGAGCTGCGTATCGTGGCCCTCGGTCGAACAATTACCGATGATAGACAGCAGATAGCTGCTCGTCGACTGGAGCAGTATGGACTCGGTGGCTACAAGCTCTCGGTCATACAGGGTGGAGCATCAGATAGCCTTCTCTCATTGAGTAGCCAGCTGGCACAGCGTGTCTATAGTCAGGAGAATGAGAAGCAAAAGCTCCTGGAGATCTCTGCGGACAATGCCGAGCTCACACAGAGACTCACCGCTTATACGCGCTGCGAAGAGCTCTGCGAAGAGCTCCGTCCTGAGTTAGCCGTCCTCTTCCCTTCTGTTCGCTCGCTTAGCTTGTCGCGTGCTGTCGAGGTGCAGCGTGATACGACTACTAATGAGCACTTTGTGTTGGCAGCCTTTGCTATAGATGAAGGGGCTGCTTGGAGTGCTGAAGATGCTTACCGCTTCGAGTCGTGGCTGAAGACGCGTCTCTCGGAGGATCGTGTGGTCTTACTACCACGCACGAAGTCACCTTCGGTAAGTCGCAGATAGTAGGACGGGATGTCACGCTACTTCCCCCCGTCATCGCTCCTTGATGCTTCGGGGAGCAATGATGGGGGGATGCATCTTGATACATTATATATATGAGGCAATACCTTCGAGTTGGAGGGGATTTCATATCTTTGTCACTCAATCTAACAGTATTCATCCTGACTAAAGGTAACTATGCAGAATTTACTACGTAACTGGAGCCGTTGGGTGCTTGCCATCCTGCTCGTAGGCTTCACCACTCCGCTTGTCGCACAGCAGTACTTCCCCCACGGGGAAGCAACGACCACAGACGACCACGGCGCACGCTGGATCTTCGGGGGACTCACTTCCTTCTGGCACGACAATAAGGCCAAGACTACGAAGCTGGACTTCTCTCCTGAAATTGCCTATCTCTTCAATGAAAACTGGGGACTGGGTATCGTCGGAACCTATCAGTTCGAGAAGCAGAACGGAGGCGAGCACGAGAGCCTCTGGGCGATCCGCCCCTTCGCTCGCTACTATTATATGCACCGCGAGCCCTTCAACCTCTATATCGATGGAGGATTGGGCTTCTCCACTTCGGGAGGTGTGAAGGCTGGGAAGTCGGCTTCCGTCCTGGTGCGTGTGTCGATCTGACGAAGAGCTTATGCCTGTGCCTGCGCTTGGGCTTCGTTGGCTACCGCAATCAGTTCGGCGCTGGCGAAGAAGCAGGTCTCTCGCCTTCGGGCTTTGGCTTGCGCTTCGCACCAGAAGAGGTGCAGATCGGTCTCGAGCTGGAGCTGTAAGCTTCCTTCGCCTATCATACATAGAGCGTCCCCGTACTGTCAGGACTACCTGCAGTACGGGGACGCTTCTCATTGATGGTGGGGGGGGCTCTATTGATCGGGGCGATGCGCTGCTTGCTGTGCCAAATGTCAGATAGGAGGAAGTGTGACGTGACAATTTGGCGTACTCGTGCGGCCTATTCTTTTTGGCACAGCCTTTGACCTGAGTAGGGCGTGAGTGTGAGTTGTTAGACTCCTCATAGGTGGCGCCCCCTGTAGACCACGCACCTTCATCGGTGGGGTAGTCATTAGGTGGGCCGCCTATCGACGGAGGATAGTCCACCAGCCCACGCCACAGTATAGTAACGTAAGAAACAAGATAAAAGACAAAAGAATATTATGGGAAAGATTATTGGAATTGACCTCGGGACTACAAACTCTTGTGTCTCCGTACTCGAAGGGAACGAACCTATCGTCATCGCTAACAGCGAAGGGAAGCGCACGACTCCCTCTGTCGTCGCCTTCATCGATGGTGGCGAACGTAAGGTAGGTGACCCCGCAAAGCGTCAGGCTATCACGAACCCCACGAAGACGATCTACTCGATCAAGCGCTTCATGGGTGAGACCTTTGAACAAGTGAAGGACGAAATCGCCCGCGTACCTTATCAGGTCGTGCGTGGTGATAACGACACGCCTCGTGTCGATATCGACGGCCGCCTCTACACGCCTCAGGAAATCTCTGCTATCATCCTGCAGAAGATGAAGAAGACGGCTGAAGACTACCTCGGTGCAGAGGTTACGGATGCAGTCATCACCGTACCTGCTTACTTCAACGATGCTCAGCGTCAGGCTACGAAGGAAGCTGGTGAGATCGCTGGTCTGAACGTCCGTCGTATCGTCAACGAGCCTACGGCAGCTTCGCTCGCCTATGGTCTGGATAAGAGCGACCGTGATATGAAGATCGCTGTCTTCGACCTCGGTGGTGGTACGTTCGATATCTCGATCCTCGAGCTCGTGATGGTGTCTTCGAAGTACGCTCTACCAATGGGGATACGCACCTCGGTGGGGATGACTTCGACCACGTGATCAT
>CAKMOP010000191.1 GCA_927910985.1 uncultured Porphyromonas sp.
TCCAGCGGTCCTCGCTGGCGGTCTCGGCCGAAATCAACCTCCCAGCTACTGCAGCCCGGCTGCCTCCATCATGCCAGGTAAGGTCAACCCCGTTATCCCCGAAGTGATGAGCCAAGTCTGCTACAAGGTTATGGGTAATGACCTCTGCGTCACGATGGCTGGCGACGCTTCGCAGATGGAACTCAACGCTATGGAGCCTGTAATGGCTCAGTGCTGCTTCGAATCCATCGACCTTCTGATCAACGGCTTCGACACGCTCCGCACGCTCTGCATCGACGGCATCACCGCCAACGAAGACAAGTGCCGCGACAACGTCCGCAACAGCATCGGTATCGTCACCGCCCTCAACCCCATCATCGGCTACAAGAACTCCACGAAGATCGCTAAGGAAGCCCTTGAAACGGGTCGCGGTGTCTATGACCTCATCATCGAGCACGGCATCCTCTCGCAGGAAGACCTTGATACTGTCCTCGCTCCTGAGAACATGATCAAGCCCGTACGCCTCGGCATCAAGGCCAAGAAGTAACCACTCTCTACCGGAACGACTGAGTTCACTCAGTACGAAGCATAGTAGCCCCAACTCCCTTACCCAATGCGGGCAAGGAGCTGGGGCTACTTCTTTTATCTCCATCCTCGAAGGGGAGCAACGTCCGCTCCTACTCTGACTCATCCACAGCGCAGATGGCACCCTATAGCGAGGCAATAAGATCGAGCTGACAAAGAGCTACCCAAAGTACCACCCCAATCAGAAGCGCTTCCTCTTCGAGGGCTGTCATCACATCGACATCGAGCCGAGCGACCTGATCGATTAGCCTACACACGAAGGGGGATA
This sequence comes from uncultured Porphyromonas sp., assembly GCA_927910985.1. GTDB lineage: Bacteria > Bacteroidota > Bacteroidia > Bacteroidales > Porphyromonadaceae > Porphyromonas. Next base: position 833 of record CAKMOP010000191.1, read on the forward strand.
GATAAAAGACAAGAGCCACGACTCAGGAATACCTGAGTCGTGGCTCTTGCTACATAAACAATGTTAATTAATACTTCGCTAATTCACTTGGCGTCGGATTTACGGCTACGATGACTCCACGTTCATCTACCAGATAGGTGCGGAGACCATCGAGGAGGCCAGCACGTGCCATATAGTGATTGCGCTCGTCAGGCGCGATGCAGTGCTGGTTCTCTTGAGCCACTTGGTCGAGGGAAATCGTTTGTGACCAGACAGCTTCATCAGGGTCAAGCGAGATCGCTTCGTAGTGAATAGCTGTCGGTGCCTGTCCAGCGAAGTAATGGTCCCAGACTACGTTAGCGGCTCGGCTGGTAGCATCATAAGCTGCCCAGAAGTGAATGAGACGATAGCGTCGAGGTGAAGACTCCGAGGTGGAGGCACGATTTTCCGCGTCCATAGACTTCATTTTCGGAAGCACGTCACCTACACGCAGTCCACCCGAAGCGGGCTGATGAGGAAGGCTTGCTGAGGTGGCTCCTAAGAGCACCACACCTGCCAGTGCGCCGAAAAGAATTCCTTTCAACGTCATAAAAATTGGTTTAAGTGCAACATACCTTCAGCGACTCGCTCCATAGTCCGAGGCGGGCTCGGAATCAGGATAAAGGCGGAGAAGGCTCCCGTCTTTCGGGGCTGTAGGTCACCCTTCGAGGCACCGCTTGTGCTCCCTCGGGGGACAAGCAAAGGTAAGGAAAAGTAAAAACATAGCCTTTTTCGCCACTCTTCCATCCCTCATCCTACTCCCGAAGCGACCACCTTTCTCCGTTCCTCCGCCCCCCATCCTTTGTCACCTTCTCCCCCATCACGAGGAGCCAGCACGAACCTATATTGCTCACGGCTCCGACCTATCATTGCTCCACCCACCGACCTATATTGCTCGGAGCGTGACAATATAGCTTTACTTGCCCATCTCTATCCTACCCCACCACCACACCAAGAGAACGACCGCCCTGCCCTCCGTCACAAGCAGGAGAGAATCCCGACAAGCAAGAGACAGGAAGCCAAGGAGCGAGATCCCTTCTAAACCCCTTAACAGAGGATAGACAGAAGGATTATCCACCGAACTGAAGGATGAGCACGGAGCAAGTCGGTACATCCTGCGTATCTTTGCCCCGACAAATGACTTTGCGCATGGAAGAAATCCCCTCTCCACATACTTATCCACTCGGGCTCGCTCTTAGCGGAGGGAGCATCAAAGGCTTCGCTCACCTCGGCGTCTTGAAGTACCTCGACGAGGTAGGCCTACGGCCCGACATCATCGCTGGTACCAGCGCCGGCTCCATTATGGGTGCCTTCTACGCCTCGGGCTATGCCCCTGAGGAAATCTTAGACATCCTCACGCACACGGGATTTATGCAGATGACGCGCCTCACGACCAAGGGCGGAGGCATCTTCAGTACTACCAACTTCTTCCGCCTGCTGAAGAAGCACCTCCCCTACCGCAACCTCGAAGACCTTCCCCTGCCGATGCGCATCGTCGCCACCGACCTCGACCGTGGCGAGCAACATATCTTCACCGAAGGTCCACTGGCCAAGATCGTCTTAGCCTCCTCCAGCATCCCCATTCTCTTTCGCCCCGTCGAAATCAATGGACACACCTACGTCGACGGAGGACTCTTCCGCAACTTCCCCGTCACCATCATCCGTGACGACTGCCAAGAAGTCATCGGGATGAACCTCGGGCCCGTGGAGAGCAAAGAGATTCCCAAGACCATCAAGGCCATCGCCAATAGATCGTGGGACTTGGTCTTCCGACAAAACACCACCCCCGACCGTGAGGCCTGCGACTACCTCTTAGAGACGAGCGAGGTGACGAAGTTCGGGATGTTCGAAGTCAGCGCCGCAGACGAACTGATGCAGATGGGTTACGAGCTTGCTAAAGCCGAACTCACACCACTCGTACTTCGTAAGAAGGAGCTCAAGAAGCCTTAGCCCACAGCTTTATCCACAGCTATGCAAGAGAAAATCATCATCTACTCCGCCCTCACTCGCCTCTGGGGCAACAAGCAGACGACACGCAAGCCCCACGGCTCACTGGCAGAGAATGGCTCGGGGAAGATGGGGGACTTCAGCCCCGAAGCTCTCGCCTATATCCGCAGCCTTGGGGCAACCCACGTCTGGTACATCGGTCTCTTGGAGCACGCGACCAAGACCGACTACAGCGACTACGGCATTCGTCCCGACCACCCCGACACGGTGAAGGGAGCGGCTGGTTCGCCCTATGCCGTCAAAGATTACTACGACATCGATCCCGACTTGGCGGAAGATCCCCACGAGCGACAGCGTGAGTTTGACGCCCTCATCGAGCGCACACACCGAGCAGGTCTGCGGGTATTGATGGACTTTATCCCCAACCACGTCGCCCGCACCTACCACTCCGACGCCTGCCCCCAAGGAGTAACAGACCTCGGTGCTACGGACGATGTACAGCGAGCTTTCTCACCGAGCAACAACTTCTACTACCTTCCCCGACCAAGCCCTCACCTTACCTTTATCCACAGAGTCATCCCCATATAGGG
>CAKMOP010000192.1 GCA_927910985.1 uncultured Porphyromonas sp.
CTACCGTCCCCAAAGAGTTTAGGATGATTATGTGGCTCTCTTCTGCTATTTTTGCAGGCAAGGGAGCGGGCAACGACAGGGAGCAATCCGCCCAGTCGACCCGCCCCCTATATACGACTATAATGGATAAAATCTCCACTCCACATACGGGACTCACGACCAGCCAGGCTCAAGCAAGTCGCTTACTACACGGCAAGAATGAGCTTACACCTCGCCCACCCGCCTCACGCTGGAAGCTCTTCCTCGAGAAGTTCGAAGACCCAATCATTATCATTCTACTCATTGCGATGGCTCTCTCCCTGCTGTCGTCGAGCTATGAGTACTTCATCACGAAGAGCGACACGACAGGTGCTGGATTCTTCGAGCCTGTAGGGGTCTTCTTGGCTATCTTACTCTCTACGGGGATAGCCTTCTACTTCGAGTTGAAGAGCGAACGTGAGTTCGAGCTACTCAGCAAGCAGGAGACGAAGTGCACTATAAGGTGCTACGCGATGGTCACGTCACGCAGCTCCCTAAGCGGGAGATTGTCGTGGGAGACCTCCTTTCCTCGAGACAGGGGAAGAAGTACCAGCCGATGCCGAGCTACTCGAAGCCGTATCGCTCTCTGTCGATGAATCTACACTCACGGGTGAGCCAGTGACGCTCAAGAGTACACGACCCGAGGCACAGGATAAGGAAGCTACCTACCCCACCAACTACATATGCCGAGGCACGACCATACTCGAGGGACACGCACTCTGCTGTGTCCAGGCCGTAGGTGACACTACCGAGCAAGGGAAGATCTTTGAAGGTATACAGATCGATACCTCCGTAGAGACACCTCTCAATCGCCAACTCGAGCACCTCAGCACCCTCATCGCTCGAGTGAGCTACGTCTTAGCAGCCCTCATCCTCATAGGGAGCACCTTAGTCTACATCCACGATGGGGGCTTCTCTGCTCCTTGGGATGCGACACTTGCCTATTTCCTTAGCAAGCTGATGCTCGCCGTCACGGTGATCGTCGTGGCTGTTCCCGAAGGACTCCCCATGAGCGTCAGCCTCTCCTTGGCCTACAGCATGCGCAGTATGATGCGTAGCAACAACCTCATCCGCCGTATGCACGCCTGCGAAACGATGGGTGCGATTACCGTCATCTGCACCGACAAGACCGGCACATTGACGGAAAACCGTATGCGCGTGCAGGAGTTCTTCAGCATAGCTTCCGAGGGTACTCAGGCTCTTCTTCCCGAAGCCATCGGGTGCAACACGACTGCCTTCGTCAATGCCGAAGATCTCAATCATCCCGAGGTCATCGGCAATCCTACCGAAGGAGCCCTCCTTCTTTGGCTCAAGGAGCGAGGCATCGATTACCTCTTCCACCGAGAGTCCGTCCCCACGCTCCAGCAACTCCCCTTCTCTACCGAGCGCAAGTATATGGCTACCTTAGTCCAGTCTGCCTCTCTCGAGGGGAAGCAAGTACTCTACATCAAGGGTGCCCCCGAGCTGATTTTAAATCGATGTAGCCTGCCCCACGAGGAGCGAGCAGCCTACGAGGCGAAGCTTAAGTACTACCAAGCACATGCTATGCGCACGCTTGCCTTAGCCTACCGCATCGTCTCTACGACCATCGATGCTACTACATCCTTAGCTACCATTGCTCAAGAAGAACTACAGCTCCAGGGAATCTTCGGCATCTCTGACCCCATACGCAGCGAAGTACCCGAAGCTATTCGTCTCTGCCAAGGGGCTGGCATCGGAATCAAGATCATCACCGGTGATACTGCGGGAACGGCGAAGGAAATCGCACGACAAATAGGGCTATGGGATGACACCTCCACTCCCGATGAGCTTATCTCTGGTAGCGACTTTGCAGCGCTCTCAGACGAAGACGCGAAAGCGCGACTCACCCATCTCAAGATCATGGCGCGTGCACGACCTATGGACAAGGAGCGTCTTGTACGCCTCTTGCAGGAGATGGGACAGGTCGTAGCTGTCACGGGAGACGGCACGAATGATGCACCAGCCCTCCACCGCGCTCACGTAGGACTCTCGATGGGGGATGGTACGGCCGTGGCGAAGGAAGCCAGCGACATCACCATCCTCGACAGCTCTTTTGCCAGCATCGCACAGGCTGTCCTGTGGGGACGATCGCTGTATCTCAACATACAGCGCTTCATCCTCTTCCAGATGACGATCAACGTCGTGGCATGCCTTACCGTCCTCATCGGAGCCTTCCTCGGCAAGGAGTCTCCCCTGACGGTGACGCAAATGCTGTGGGTCAATCTCATCATGGACACCTTTGCTTCCCTCGCCTTGGCATCACTCCCACCCAGCCCTCAGCTGATGAAAGAGCAACCACGCAAGCCCTCAGCAGGGATTATCACGCCACAGTTAGCACGCCATATCTTCGGCGTGGGGCTACTCTTCCTCATCCTCCTCTTTGGGCTACACTATCTATTAGAGCACTTCGACCTGGCCACCTGGCAATGGAGTGAAGCTAAGGGCGGACTCACTGCGCTTGACTTATCGGTCTTCTTCACCTCCTTCGTCTTTCTACAGCTGTGGAATATGTTCAACGCAAAGGCATTCCACTCAGGAGCGAGTGCCTTCGTCGGGATGAAAAAGGCGCGTAACTTCCTGCTCATCACAGCACTCATCCTTATCGGACAATTGGTAATTACTACCTTTGCCTATGACTTCTTCCAGATAGCACCTCTTCCTTTACGCTACTGGATCGTACTTCTCGTAGCTACCAGTCCTGTTCTTTGGCTCGGTGAGCTGGGGCGTCTCCTCGCCCGCCTCACTCAGGGGCTACGTGCATAGGTCATCAGATAGTCCTCTCACTCGATGATTTGTAGTTTATTCACTCGACACCTATATATATGCTCCCTGGCCATCGGGCTACTCGCTACGAGTTGCCAGAAAGGTGCACAGCAAGTTGATCGCCTTCAGATTACGACCACAATAGCGCCAGCATCCCGCGTCATCTCAGAGATTGCAGACACGCTCCTTACGGTAACGACTCTCCTACCTCAGGGCAATAGCCCAGAGAACTATGAGCCGACACCCCAAGACATCCAGGCGCTTGCTACCAGCACCGCCTACTTCTACATGGGCGACTTGGGCTTCGAGAGAAGCTGGGTAGAGCGGATACATACGATGCAGCCCAGCCTTCAGCTCGTACGTCTTGATCAAGGGCTGACCGACCGCGCGCATCACCACAGCCACCCACAGACGAAGACTCTACATGATCCTCATTATTGGACCAGCATCCGTGGACTTCGGTCGATGGCGCATACCATATATACTACCCTCAGTCGCATCGACACGCTGCACCGCCAGGAGTATTGCACTGGATACGACCGATTCAGTGAACGACTAAGCCGTATAAACCGAGAGATTCAGGCACAGCTCACCACGCTACCTTCACGTGCCTTCGTCATCTACCATCCTTCGCTGACGGAGTTCGCCGAAGAGTTTGACCTGCATCAGCTCGTCGTCGAGCAAGACGGCAAAGAGCCGACACCCCAGCAAATACAAGCACTCATCGAGGAAGCACGCCGACAGGGTGTGCGCGTCGTCTTCATACAGCAGGAGTTTGACTCCAAGCTCATCCAGAGTATTGCCTCCGAACTTGGAGCACGTACAGTGTTGATCAATCCACTTGACGGCAACTGGGAAGCACAGCTACGAGTCATCACTCGCGCCCTTAGCGACACCTCTACGCCCCTACCTACTCGATGACCCTCACCTTTATCCTACTATGCAACCCATCTTAGAGCTACATAACGCCTCACTCGGCTACCCAGACAAGATCGTACTGGAGCACCTTAATTGGCGCGTACTCCGTGGCGAGCGGTGGGCGATCACAGGCCCTAACGGCAGCGGCAAGACGACCCTGATGCGTACCCTAATAGGACTCATCCCGCTACAGGCTGGACAGCTCCTTCGCTATGACAAAGCAGGCAAACCCACCACTCAAGTAGTAGCGAGCTACCTACCTCAGATCAGCCAGATCGACCGCCACTTCCCCATCCATGTCTACGAAGTCATTGACTCGGGACTACCAAAGGAAACGACGGAGCGAAGTTCACGCCACGCACGTGTCGAGGAGTTGGCTGAGGCTATCGGCATCACACACCTCCTTCAGCAGCCCATCGGGAAGCTCAGCGGTGGGCAACTTCAGCGAACGCTCTTAGGACGTGCGCTTGCCTCTGATCCCGAATTGCTGATCCTCGACGAGCCCCTGAGCTTCCTCGACAAATCCTATAAAGAGAGCTTCGAGACCCTACTGAAGCAAGTAGTACGCCCCGAGACGACGATGCTGATGGTCACCCACGACCTCCATCACGCTACAGCCGAACACTGGCAGACGCTCACCCTCGGACACTTTGAATAGCACTATGAATAAGAAGACCCTCCTCTTGCTCCTCTCGGTACTCTCAACTGGCTCTCTCCACGCACAAAAGACTGAAACAAATCAGCTTCTCCAGCAGGAGTCTGCCCTCACCGACAGCTCTCCCCCACCCAGCATGCGCACCAGCTCCTACTCCACGGCACGCTCCAAGCTGCGCCTCTGGTAGGTATTGGGCTACTCCAGACGATACACAACGAGGAGATACGCACGATCCGCTACGGGCACTACCCCAACTTCCGCCACCACTTTGATGACTACCTACAGTTTGCGCCCTTAGCTGCACAGCTCGGACTAAGGATAGCGGGGGTCGAAGGAAGTAGCAGATCCGTATGGCAGACCTTCACAGCGGACATCGCAGCCACGACAGCGATGCTTGCCGTCACCTCTGCCATCAAATACACAGCACGCGTCAAGCGTCCCGATGGCTCGAGTCGCAATTCCTTCCCCTCCGGACATACCGCTATGGCCTTTACTTCTGCGGCCTTACTAAGCTTAGAATACGGCGAACGCTATCCATGGATGACACCCGTCAGCTATGGTTTAGCTTCGCTCACAGGCCTGGGACGTATCCTCAACAACAGGCACTGGATAGGTGATGTCATCACGGGTGCAGGGCTGGGCATCCTCTCCGCACACGTAGGATACTGGGTGTCTGACCTCCTCTTCGGGGGAAGCAAGCGACGACTGATACTCGAGCAAGTAGCTCCCAAGACACGACTTCGACTCTATGCTCCGCTCACACTGAGTGCCACCCCGACCGAAGGAGAGGGCTCGTGGGGGCTGCAAGGCCGAGATGCTGCACTCGGAGTAGAATACACCCCAGCACAATGGCCTATCTACCTCCGGGGGCAAGTCGGGCTCTCTATCTACCGAGGACATCAAGGCGGAGAAGGTGCAGGACGTAGTGCCCACGAGCGCAATCTATCGCTCCGCGTAGGTGTGGGACGCGACCTAATGCTTTGGCGGGGCTTCTATGTAGCCGCCTCAGCTACTGCCTCTCTTCGTCATCTGCTCAAGTCCGAGACAAATCCTCCCCCTTTAAGCCCTCG